>CAZBJC010000008.1:0-13017 GCA_964492145.1 Candidatus Woesearchaeota archaeon | reverse complement strand
ATTGTAGGGCATGCTTCAACTTATAGAATTTATTTGAGAAGAGGAAAAAAAGGAAGCAGAGTCGCTAAATTGATTGATTCTCCAAATTTGCCAGATAATGAAGCAATATTTTTTGTTTCTGACAAAGGAGTAGTTGATGAGATTTAGAAGCGAAGATTCTTATCAGCCTGGAGAAAAATTATTTTATCATGAAGATGGAGAGGTAGATAGGGTGGCAGTTGTATCAAATAATTGTGATGCTGATTGGATAAAATATGAATTAGAAGTACTTGAGGTTGTTAAAAAAAGTAGAATTTTTAATCCTGCTACTCCTGGGGAAGTTTTTGAGTGTTCAAGAAGAAGAGTTGGAGGAGGAATTGCTGGAATGTGGAGTTTAACAGAAGATTAATTTACTCTATAAATTTTCCTTCATAAAGCATTAAACTTGCTACACCTTCTTTTATTTGCCAAGGCCAAATTACTGCTACAATTATTTTTTCTCCTTCTCTGGAAACAAACATTGGCTGGTCAATTTCTCTAACTTTTTGATAAGGATGAAAATTTTCCCACTGGCTTAAGGTTTCTTTTAATCTTTCTGGTGTTGGTTCATATTCTTCAATAAATTCATCAAAGATTTCCAATAATATTTTTTTAACTTCATTAATTGAAGGCCTGTTTCTATATCCTATTTTGGCATGCCCAACCCAAATATTAAAATTTTTTGTTAAATCATTTTTTAGATTAAATTTTTTAATTAATTCATTTATTTTTGGATTATTCATAATTTTTAAATTTCATAAAGATATATAAATATTAATTGTCTAAAAAAAGACACTACTCTGATACTTCAGACTCATTAAACCAGAGCTCTATTTCTCTTTTTGCATTTTCTATAGAATCTGAAGCATGAATCACATTTTCAAAAACTCCTGTTCTTGAATTAATCCTTCCATATTTGCCTCTTATTGATATTGGACTTGCTTCTTCTGGATTTGTTTTTCCTGCTATTTTTCTAACTTCTTCAATCGCATTCTCGCCTTTATATACTAAAGCAAAAACTCTATCAGTATGATATTCTCCCATGAGATATTTTACTGTTTCTTTAAAAATTTCAGGTTTTTTCTCTTTTAATTCAGAATAATGCTTTTCAGCAAGTTCTTTGCTTACTTTGACTATTTTAGCTCCTACTATTTTTAATTTTGTTTCAGAAAGTTTTGTGATTATGTTTCCAGTTAAACTTTTTATTAATCCATCTGGTTTAATTAAAACTAATGTTTTTTCTTCCATATTTTTTTTTATTGTAGTAACTTTAAAAACTTAACTTCTTTATTTTTTTAATGGATGAAAATTATATGATTACTGATTTGCATATTCATTCTAGATTTTCAAGAGCTTGCAGTAAAAATCTTACTTTTGAAAACTTGGTTAAATGGGCAAAAATTAAAGGATTAAATTTACTAGGAACAGGAGATTTTACTCATCCTGTTTGGTTTTCAGAAATAAAAGAGAAACTTATAGAAAAGAATGGTTTGTATTATTATCAGAATTTTCCTTTTATTATAACTGGAGAAATTTCTTTAATTTATACTCAAGGAAAAGGGAGAAGAGTTCATCTTTTAATGCTGATCCCTAATATTAAAATTGCTGAGGAAATTCACGCTTACCTTGACAAAAAAGGAAGACGAGATTATGATGGCAGACCTATCTTTAAGATTTCTTGTGAGAAGTTTACAGAAGATATGATGAAGATTTCCAAAGATATTGAAATTATTCCTGCTCATATTTGGACTCCTTATTTTGGGGTTTTAGGAAGTAAATCAGGATTTGACAGCTTGAAAGAAGCGTTTGGAGAACAACTTGAAAATATACATGCAATTGAAACAGGAATCTCGTCTGACCCGCAAATGAATTGGAAAATTAGAGAATTAAACGACAAAGCAATTATTAGTTTTTCTGATTCTCATAGTTTTTGGCCATTTAGATTAGGAAGAGAAGCAACTATTTTTAATAAAACTGATTCATATTCCGGTATTATCAATCAAATAAGAAACAAGAGTTTTATTTCAACTATTGAAACAGACCCTGCTTATGGAAAATATCACTGGGATGGACATAGTAAATGCAATTTTTCATGTTCTCCTAAAGAGACTCAAGAATTAAATGGAATTTGCCCTAAATGCAAAAGTCCTTTGACTATTGGGGTAGATTATAGAGTTGAGGCTTTGTCTGATAATAATGAAAATCTTGAAAATCTTAAACCATATTATACTCTTCTTCCTTTGCATGAAATAATCTCTCTTGCTTTTGGAATTGGAATGCAAAGTAAAAAAGTTTGGGATATCTATAATAGATTAATTTCTTATTTTGAAAATGAGTTTGAAATTCTTCTCAATATTTCAAAGGAAAGGTTTTTAGAAAAAAAAGTAAATGAGAAATTAATTGAATTGATTTTAAAAAATAGAAGAGGAAAAATAAAAGTTAAACCTGGATTTGATGGAGTTTATGGAGAGGCATTAATTGAAGAACAAATCACTCTTGTTTAATTTTTGGTTTAATAAACTTATAATGGGCATCAGAAGTTTTTTTATTGCATTTTGGACAGATTTCTTTTAAAGTATAATTATTGCAAGTTTTACATTTTTTTAAATTCACTTTAAATTCATAATATACTCTTTTAAATTAGAATGAAAAGAGGTTGTGAAATATTTTTCAAGTTCTTCAGGGGAAACCCATTTTAGTTCTAAAAAATCATCTCCTGGTTTTTCTTCTCCTTCAGCAATCTCACATAAATAATATATTGCTAAAAGATCTTTTTTTTCAGGATAAATTTTAGAAAAAATGCATCCTAAATTTTCTGTTTGATATCCTGTTTTCTCTTTGATTTTTTGTTTTAAACATTGCTCAAGTTCTTTATTTTGACATGCTTTTCCTCCTGGAAAGCACCAAGTTAATTCCTTTATCTGTGGGTCATTTTCTCTTCTTCCTATTAAAATTTTCTTTGTTTTTGGATTAAAAACAACTCCTAAAAGAATCACTTGAAAATTTTTTTCTTCCATATTATTAAAGTTTTTTAAGGCTTTTTAAGCTTTTTTGTTTACTTCTTTAATGTCTAAATTTATTTCTTTTAAAAAGACGAGTAGTATATTTTAAGACATTTATTTTTCTTTTATTTTAAATTCAACTTTGTTTTTCTTAGCTTTCTCTGAAATTTCCTTAAGAATGCTTTGTAATTTTTTATCCGCTTTTTTAATATCTTCTGATTCTGTTTTAATACTATAATTTCCTGCTGAAATATATTTTATCTCTGCATCTTTTATTTCAAGAATTTTCTTTATTAATTTTATTCCATCTGGTTGAGTTGTTTTTAGTGAAAATTCTTTTTTTATAATTGCCTTTTTTTGTTTTTGAGTTTTTAATATTTCTAATATTTTTTTTGCATTTTCTTTTCCAATTATTTTTTCTAATTTTTCTGGATTTTTTTTAGCTTCCTCAAAAAAATCATAGATTTTTTCTTTTTTTTGAATCTCTTTAATAATCTCTTTTGTCTTATCTTTCATTATGCTCTTTAGAATATTCATGTAACTTTTTTCTTGTTTGTAATGCTCTAATATTTCTTCTTTTTCTTTTTTTGTAACTCTTCTTAAAGATAAATCTATTCTATTTCCAGAGATTCTAAGAACTTTGCAGACAATTTTCTTTTTTGGAACAACATAATTTCTTATGTTTCTTATTCTTCCTGGAGCAACTTCACTCATAATTATGCTACCTTCCAAGTCTTTATTCTCATCTTCTATTTTTACAAATACAATTGTTTTTTCAATTCTTTCAACAGTGCATAGCACAATGTCTCCAACTTCTAAATTTGCCATATTTTATTGAGAAATTATTAAGTTTTAAAGGTTTGTAATTTATATTTTTATTAATTCAATTTCAAGATGCTTTTTTAAATTATTTATAAAAAGTTTTTCATCTTCTTGATTTAGCATGCATCCTGCTGCAAATTTATGCCCTCCTACTTCCCCTTTAATGTCTTCTAATGAATTTTGAAGAATTTCTCTTGTATTTCTTCCTTTATTTCCTACATTTCTTGCTGAAACTTTTACTTTATTTTTATAATACGCCATTCCAATTATTATTGTTCCTTCTTCATACAGAAGAGAATTTGATAAAATGCTAATTATTGTTCCAATCATAGTATCTTTTATATGGTCTTTTGCATTGATTATAATAAAATTCTTTCCAATTATTTTTTCATTTTCTGTTACAAATTTTAATCCTGACACAATCATTTGTCTGTATCTTGCATGGAGAGCTTCTGCTTTTTTTCTTATTTTTGGTATTTCCATGCATAATTGAAGAGCAATACTGCTTTCCCCAAGCCGTGAGCATGCATTTATTTTTGCACTTATTTCTCTTGCATCTTCTAATTTATTGTACATTTTTAAAAGAAAAATATCTCCTATTATCTCTTTATTTTTTGCTTTAGGATTTCTTAGCATTATTGCTGTGACTAATTTAGACATTTCTTCTTCATTTAATTCTATTAAACTTGGATATCCTTTATTAGAAGGGTTTAATGAGATTTCTCTTAATAATTCTAATACTCCTTTTATATTTCCTGTTACTCCAGGGATATAGGGATTTGAAGAAAATTCAAGGACTCTGTTTAAAGGGCGAGTTGCAGGGTATATTAAAAGCCCTCTTTTTTTCTTGACTTCACTATCTTTTAAAATATCATGATTTAATCTTCCTATCTCTCCTCCCAGAGAATCTCCTATCATACCTAACATAGCTAACTTTGCAAATTCTTTGTTTTTTGGGTTTATTTCTTTGCAAAATAAATAAGTTAATCCAGATGCAGAAATTTTTTGTTTATCATAAAGTTCGGGATTTACTATCTCTATGTTTTCTGGGATTTTTTGAGTAATTTCATGATGATCAATTATAAAAACATCTTGGAGATTTGCTTTTTTTATCTCATCTAAACTTCCAGATGCTAAATCAAGAAAAAGAATTATTTTATCTTTTGGAAGAGACTTGATAAAATCATTTTCAATTCTTTTTAGTATTCTCACAGAAAATCTTTTATCTAATTTTTTAAGAGTTTTAATCATTATTGCTGCTGAGCTTATTCCATCAGTATCAAAATGGCTTATTACTTCTATTTGTTTGTTTTTTATTTTTTCTAAAAATTTCTTTGCTGTTCTTGATATCTCTTTTTCTAAAGAATTTTGCCTCTTTTCCATTTTGTATTTCTAAAAGAAGAAATTGATTTAAATTACTTTATTGCTACTTTAAAGTACTTTTTGAGTTTTCTTATATGAGAAAAAATTCTGCTTTTTTCTCTTTCAGCTCTTTTGTCTTGCTTGTTTTTTTCTAAATGTTTCTTAATTTTTTCTAATTTTTCTTCTAAATTTTTTAAATCTGGATTTATGTATTTTCCTTTTTCTTTAAGTATCTTTGAAATTTTGATATTATACCCTTTTGAATGAATATTTTGCTTTCTTAATTCTTCCCCTATTTTCTCAGCTGTTAATCCTTTGCCTGCTAATTCAATTATTTTTTTTTCAAATTCTTTTTGAGAGATTTTTTTCTCTTTTGATTTTTCTTCTTTTGCTTCTTCTTTAGTCTTTTTTGGCATTTTATTAAGTTGTAATTCTGTCTTTTAAACTTTATGGCAAGCCAAAATTATTTAAACATGAAAAAGTTTTATGTTTTATGGCTAAGGTTATAGGCATTATGAGTTTAAAAGGAGGTGTTGGTAAGACTTCTGTTGTTGCTTCTCTTGGAAGTGCTCTTGCAGAATTAGGAAAAAAAGTTCTTTTGGTTGATGCTAATTTTAATGCTCCTAATCTTGGAATTCATTTTAATATTATAGATCCTGAAAAAACTCTTCATGACGTTTTATTAAGAAAGGCAAATATTAGCAATGCTGTTTATGCTGTTGGAAATTTAGATATTATTCCTTCTTCTATTTTTGAAAATCAAAAAGTCAGTTTTTTAAAATTAAAAGATTATTTGAGGCCTCTTAAAAGAAAATATGATATTATTATTTTAGATTCACCCCCCTCACTTGAGGAAGAAGGTTTGGCTACACTCTATGCTGCTGATGAAATCTTTTTTGTTGCAACTCCTGATAATGCAACTTTAAGCAATACTTTAAAATCAATTAATAGAACTAATGAAAGAGGAACAAGAATAGATGGTATTATTTTAAACAAAGTTCATGACAAAGATTTTGAACTTACTTTAGAACAGATTGAAGATACTACAAATATTCCTGTTATGGCAGTGATTCCATATGAAACAGCTGTGTTAGAAGCTCAATCAAATTTTATTCCTTTTACTGAATGGAAGCCTAATTTAAAAGCAAGTAAAGAATTTAAAAAACTTGCTGCTGCTTTAGTTGGGGAGAAAATAGAAAAGGGTTTTGATTGGAGACTTTTTTTAGGATTAACTCCTAAAAAACAAGAAGTTAATAGAATGGTTTTGTATGAACGTGTATTTAAATAATTCTTAGTTAATTTTATAAATTGTTCTTAAATTATCTTTATAGAGCCCCTTAGTACAGTGGTCAAGTATTCAGCCCTTTGGAGGCTGAGACGCAGGTTCGAATCCTGCAGGGGCTATAAATTTAGATCTTTATAAAATAATTATTCTTTTTTAGAAAAATGTTGGATTATTTGAGAGAACTATTTGAGGATTTGTTTGGACATACTGCTTTAAGAGTTGATGCAAGATATGATTCTGAGGGCGATAGAATACAAATAAAAGAAAGAGGGCTTTGGAGATTTTTTGTAAAAGATGAGGAAAGAAAGAGATTAAAAAGTATTGCCGAAGAATATGCAAGAGAGTCACCAAACACCGATATTAGAGTTAGATTAACTGATTATGATGGGATAGGTTGCACTTCTGTGGAGTATCATTAAATTTTTTTCTTATATCTCCCGCGTCTCTCAACTTTTTTTAATCTTTCAAAAACCTTTTTTGCTTCTTTTGTTTTTTTATATGCTCTTTCAAATTCAGAAAATAAACTCTTCCAATTTTCAAAATGTCTTGCTTCTAAAGCTTCTTTAAGAACATGTATATCTACTGCTTTATCCTCATACTTTGGACTAATAAAACCAAGTCCAAAATCAATAAAATAAATTTGTTCATCTTTTAGAATCATATTTGAAGTTGTTAAATCCCCATGGATAATATCCTTAGAATGAAGTTTGGACACTTTTTCTCCTATTTCTTTTAATATTTCTTTTTGCCTTTTTATTGGAAATTTATTAAGATTTTCAGAGAGTTTTAATCCATCTAAGAATTCCATCTGAATCTCTTTTTTATTTTTACCTTCTTTAATGACTTCTGGAACAGGAATTATTTCTTGTGCTTTTTTTAATAATTTTATTTCTCTTTTTGTTCTTTGTTTTCTTATTTTTTCATCAAGAAAAGAAATTCTGTAAGATTTTTTTATTCTTTTTTTAATTACTTTATTGTCCTTAAGATAAATTACTGCTTCTGCTCCTTGCGCAAGTATTTTTTTCATTTAAAATTTCATAAATTTCTTTTTTGCAAATTTTTTCATTAATTTTTGCATTTGTTTTTGTGACATTGCACCTGACATATCTCCTATTCCCCCTTTAATCATATCTCTTAGCATTTTGTATTGCTTTAATAAAGATTTTACATCTGTATTATTAACTCCTGCACCTTTTGCAACTCTAGAAATTCTTGAGGGGTTTTTTTCAAAGACATCTGGATTTTCTCTTTCTTGTTTTGTCATTGATTTTAAAATATGCTCCCATTTTGCTATTTTTTGCTGTTGAGAATTTAAGACATTCTCTGGAATCTTTGCTTTTCCTAAACCTGGGATTAAAGATTTTATTTTATCAAGTCCGCCTATTTGATTCATTGATTTTACTTGCTCGATTACATCATCTAAACTTATTTTTCCTTGCTCTAATTTTTTTTGCATTTCTTCTTGTTCTTTTTCCCCAGTTATTGAATGGATTTTTTCAATTAAAGTAGAGAGGTCTCCCATTCCAAGAAGTCTTGAAAGAAAGGATTCTGGATTAAATTCTTCAATATCATTTATTTTTTCTCCGTTTGTTATGAAGTAAACTGGGGCTTTTGTTTCAGCACAAGCAGTCAGGGCTCCTCCGCCTTTTGCAGTTGAATCCATTCTTGTGATAATTACCCCTGTTATATTTACTGCTTTTTTGAAATCTTCTGTTTGCTGTTTTGCTGCTTGCCCAATATCTGCAGGCATCACTAAAATTATTTCTGTGGGATTTATCTCTTTGTCTAAAGATTTTATTTCATTAATTAATTCTTTATCAAGATTATGTCTGCCTGCTGTGTCAATTAAAACCAAATTATATTTTTTTAATTCTGGTTTGAATTCTTTCCATGTATCTAAAGCATTATCTTTTTTTAAATCAACAAAAGCAGTTAAATTATTTTGTTTGGCTAATTGTTGCAATTGTTCTTTTGCAGCTGGCCTATGGACATCTAATCCAAGCAAAGCAACTTTATTTCCTCTTTTTGCAAAATAATTTCCTAATTTAGCAATTGTTGTTGTTTTTCCAGCTCCGTATAATCCTAAGAACATTATTCTGTTTTGTTTTTTTTGAAGCTTAAGAGGCTTGTGCTCTCCAAGAATTTTTATAAGTTCATCATGAAGAAGTTTAATCACATGCTCTTTTTTTTCTATTCCTTTAATTCTTTCATCTAATGCTGATTTTTTTATTTTTTCACTTATTTGCTTTACTAAGAGGATATTTACATCTGCTTCAATCAAAGCTCTTTGCAAATCTCTGACTATTGTATCAACAAGATTTTTGTCAAGAAATATAGCATTAGCTATCTTATCAGTAGCTTTTCTTAATACTTCTCCAAGTTTTTCTAGCATATAAAAATTAGAATCTAAGAGTTTTTAGTGTTTTTGGTTAATTAAAAATTTAATAATTTTCTAATTCTCTAATAATAGCTTCTCCATCCTTATTAATATTAAATTTGTCTTCTGGTTTTAAATAAGAAATTAATTTGCTATCAAGCATTCTATGAATTGTAACTCTTTTTATTCTATAATCATCACAAAGTTCTCTTTCGCTTTTTGGTCCTTCTTCTAAAGCTAAGAGGACTATTAAAGGATTAATTACTTTTCTAGTTAAATCATCTATCCTCACACGATGAGATATGTCTCTTATTTTTAAGTCTGTCATTTTAGTATTTATATACTATAAGTATTTTATAAAATTTATCAGATCAAGCCGCTTTTTCTAACATATTCAAAACTTTCTTATTAGCAACAATTATATTGTTATGCACTAAGCCCTCTTCCTCAAATCTAAAATTATCATAGGTTCTTCCACTTCTGAATAATGCAAGTTTAATCTTGAGCAGCGTATTTCTGTCAGTCTTGTTTTTCTTTTTTTGTGGAACATACATTAAAACATTTGCTCCTTTGTTTATTATCCTATCAAAAGCTCTTATCATTTCATCATTTCCAATATTCTTGTTTGCAGTATATTCTTCTATCTTAGTAGGGTCAATCAAAAAAAGCATTTCTTCTGCATTTTTAGCATATTTTTCAATCTTAGAATTTGGAATAATTCCATATTCTTCTTCTATTTCATCTTTTTCCCATTTTGATCTCCAGAAAGAATTTACAGCGCTTGTCTCCCATCTTTCTCCTATAACTATGTCAATTGTTTTTCTCCAAAGTGCACTAATCTGCTTTTTTAGGATTGTCCTGTTGGCTTGATTTTTCTCATGCAAAAAAACTTTTGGTATCCCTTTTTTATCTTTGAATCTCCTATAAAAATCTTTTAATGCTCTTACAGAAGAACCATCATAAATCTCTTCATTAATATTATATCTTCCTGCACCTGAATGAAATTCAATATAAACTTTTGGTTTAATTTTTTTTAATAATTCTTCTAAAATACGATGTTTTAGTCTATCTTCTCTATTTCCTGGGGTGTATCCAACATTATAATTTGTCTCCATCTTTAATCTCCATATTTTTCAATTTCCCTTCTTTTTCATTTATAATTATATTTTTGCAACAGAATTCATTTTCAATTAATTCTTCTATCATCAATTTGTCAGAAGGGATTATCTTCTTAGGAAGTTTATTTAGATTAAACCATTTTAGTTCTCCTTCTTCTGTAACTTTAAATATATCTTGTTTAGTTGTTAGCTTGCATAAGAATATTACAAAGGCATGCTTAACATTATCTTTGTCTTTTACTCTTTCATGTAATACAGCAGATAATTTTTCAAACTTGCAGTTAAGATTTGTTTCTTCTTTTGCTTCTCTTAAGGCTGTATCTTTTATCGATTCAGCTAATTTTAATTTTCCTCCAATCATCCCCCAATATCCCTGATAGGGTCTTTTTTCTCTTTTAAGGAGACAAATCTTATTATTGTTTAATATTGCTGCAGTGATTATGCAAAGAGGTCCTTGCTCTTTTCCTGTTATATGGGCAAAAAAGGGTATTAGTTTTTCTGCTTCTTTAGTTAATTGATAACTTTTATCGACTTTTTCTATTAAATCCTCTTTAATCATTTTATTAATATAATAATTTAAATGGTTAGATTTTATTTCTATCTTTTTCTCTATTTCACTAAATTTTAATCTTTTATTTTTAATAAATAAACTAAATATTTTTTCTCTTTCTTTTTTTGAAGTTATTAGACTATATTTCATAAATATAAATAAAAATTATTTAAATATAAATGTTCCCTCAAGAAAATTTGACTAAAAAATAATTTTTTTAATTGATAAAAAATATTATAATCTTAAAATTTGAAGTTTTTATTAAATCACGACTTCCTAAATTTTTGTAGGCTTCTTCTAAAGGTATTTTTAGTATTTTTGGTTAATCAATAATCTCAGCATCCTCTAGAATTAAATCTGCAAAACTTGTATATTTGTCTGCTCCTGCATAGTAAAATCTGATTGTATTTTTATTTAAGGGAATAGTTCCACATCCAAAAACAACGTTTTTTACTTCTCCTTGTTTTTCCCACTTTAATTCAGGCGAGATTAAAGGTTTCTCAGAGCGCTCTAAAATTTTTTTAGGATTATCTTTATCTAAAACAATATATCCTATTCTGTAAGTATTAGTCTTTTTATTTGCTCCATGGTATAATAAAAAAAAGCACTCTCCAAATTCTTTTGTTTTTATTTTAATTGGAGGAGTATTTATCCCTACTCGTGCATCATCCCATTTATTTTTTCTTGGTTTTAAGAATTCTCCTAAATCTCTAAATTCTTTAAATTTTTTTGTTATAGCTATATGGGCTCCAGGAGTTTTTGATGGAAATAACTCGCTGTTGAATGGTCTGTGAAAAATATAAATTTTTTTATTTTTGAAAATAACTCCATTTTTGTTATTATCAAATCTTTCAAGAATTATATCTCTATCATAATATTCTTTGAAATCTTTTGTTTTTGCTATTCCTATTCTTGTAATATTATTCTCTGCTATGTGAGCTTTAAAAGCTGTGAAAGTTATAAAATATTCTTTTCCTATTTTTGAGATTCTTGCGTCTTCAACTCCTAAAGGAGAATTTTCATCATTGTCTATAAAAGGATTTTCTTCAAGAACAAATTTTTTTCCATTATTGCTTTTTGCTAAATGAAGCTTGCTTACTCCATTTTGATGTCTAACAGTAACTAAAAGAATTATTTTATTTTTGTAAATTATTGCTCCAGGATTTCTTATTGATTTAAACTCTTTGTAATTATCAGGATTTAATATTGGCTTTAGATTTTTTTTAACTTGTATTTTCATTCTTTTAAACCTAATTTTTCAATAAATTTTTGTTTGTCAAAAGGTTCTATTTTGTCGTATTCTTGTCCTGTTCCTAAGAAAAGAATAGGCTTTTTTGTAATATATCCTAATGATAAAGCAGTCCCGCCTTTTTCATCTATATCTGCTTTTGTTAAAACTATCCCATCAATTTGGATTGCCCAATCAAAACTTTTTACTTGCTCTATTGAATCATTTCCAGTAATACTTTCTCCTACAAATATTTTAGTGTCTGGTTTTGTGACTTTTGCAATTTTTTCAATTTGAGCCATTAAATTTTTAGCAGTATGCATTCTTCCTGCTGTATCAATTAAGACACAATCTATCTTGTGTTTTTTTGCATATTCTATAGCATCAAATCCTACAGATGCAGGATCTGAACCATATTCATGCGAGATAACTTGAACCCCTATTTTTTCTCCATGTTTTTTTATTTGTTCAATCGATGCTGCTCTAAATGTGTCTGCAGCAGCAAGGACGCTGCTTATTTTTTTTTCTTTTAATAAAACTGCAATCTTTGCAATAGTGGTTGTTTTTCCTGTTCCATTAATTCCGCAAAAAAGAATCACATAAGGTTTTTGTTTTTTTTCTTTTATTTTTTCAATTAAATCAAAGGGTTTTATTAATATTTTATTTATTATTTCTTTAAAAGAATCTTTTATCTCGCTTTCAATTTCTTTTTTTAAAAGCTCTTTTCCAACTATTTTTTCTTTTAGTTCTTTAATTATTTTTTCTGCAACTTCTAAAGCAACATTATTTTCCAATAAAAGCATTTCAAGTTCTTCAGAATAAACTTCAAATTGTTCTTCTGTTATTTTGATTTTGTTTATTTTTTCACTTATTTTTTGAAAGAATCCTCTTTTTTCTTCTGGCTTTTTTTTAATTATTTTTTCCTTTGGCTCTTTTTTTTCTTTTTCTTCTTGTTTTTTAATTTCTTTTTCTTCTTTAGAAACTTTTTTTACCCATTTGCTTATTTTTTCTTTTAAAAACTTGAACATAATCAAAAGAGTTCTGGGAGATTTATAATCTTAACTATTTTTTTGAGATTAAAGTAGATTTTTGAATATTTGATTTAGAATATAGCAATCATTAAAAATCTCTTTTTCTAAGAAATTGTATGAAAGTTTACATTCAAAGGCGATTTTCAATTGCCTCTTATAAAATCGCAAATCAGCTTCAGGAGAATATAAAATGATAACTTATAATGACATTTATGAAGCTGCTA
>CAZBJC010000007.1:0-13934 GCA_964492145.1 Candidatus Woesearchaeota archaeon | reverse complement strand
CAATTCTGATTCAGGTGATTCAGATTGTAATAATCAAATTATTGACAATAGAGGATATAATTCTTCTGCTATCCCTTCTAGTGAAACAAGCTGTATGAATTATTTTAATGATGATAAAGACGGAAATACAGATTGTTTAGATAGTGATTGCACTGGGAAGTTAATGAGCCCAGATGGAAGAGTATGCGGAAATATTGAGTTTGGAACAGAAGTAAGTTGCACAGATGATTTTGATAATGATAATGATGGAAAAATTGACTGCTATGATTTAGATTGCTCATCAAGTTGTGGGTATAATGGAATTTCTGGAGAAGGAATTAGTTATTCTCCTAAAAATTCTTCTTTTAGTTTGACAGGCGATGTTACTGTTAATGGACAGGCAACAAGTGTTATTAGAAGAGGAAAAGATTTATTTGTAACATATACTTATTCAGGAACAGCAGGCGGAGTGACTATTGTACTTGGAAGTTATGCAACAGGAGAGGTAATTAATACAACAGTGTTTAATGTTTCAGGAACTGAATTTGTAAGCAATCCAAATAATTTTAATATAGATAAAACATATGCTGATAATGGTTATCTTAGATTTACTCATTCTTCTTTAAGTTCTTTTAGTTTTACAGTTAAAGTTCCTGGAAAAGGAATTTTAATGGAATCTGAAACAATTAAATCTACAGCAGAAATTGGAACTAAAACTGCTTCAGGAACTTTTAATACAGAAGTTGTGAGTAATGAATCTCCGTCAATAAGTGAGATAAGATTAGAGCCAAGTCAAGGAAAATTAACAGTTAATGATGAGCTTCAAATAATTGCAGGAAACTTCTCAGGAATTTCTGGAGGACAATCTCATAGTGGAAAAGCAGGAAGATGCAGAATTCAAGTTTCAGGGCCAAATGGATTTAGTGTAGATGAGTATTCAAATAATTGCAAGTCTTCAGGTGGAAGCAGTTATGAAATAGATTCAAGTGGAATTTATTATATTAATGTAACAATTTATGATAATACAGGTAATCAAGGAAATACTTTGAGTGATAATTTAACTTTAAGTGTTGCACCTAAAATCTCTTTAGGATTATCAAGGGCTAATGGAAAAAGAGTCTTTTTTGCAAGCAATACTCCAGATTATAACTCTCTTTCTGATTCTTATAATTCTAAAAGCGGAGTTATGACTGCAATGTTTACTACAGATTCTAATTATTCTTATAATTCAAGTGCATGTCTTGCAATAGTTAAAGATATTGGTGAGAATATTGTTTTGAGTGGAAATGTTCCAGGAAGTCTGTCAAATAATGGACAAACAATAACTTGCAATGTTAATTTAGATTTATCTGGTTTAAGTTCTGATGGATTATACAGGGTTAGTGTTAATGCAACAGATTCTCAAGGATATACTTTAGAAACAAGCTCTTTAGTTTTTTTTAATTGCAATGATTTAAACTCTTCAGGGAATGGGTGGAATTGCAGTTTAGCAGATTTTGATGTTGATGGTTACACTGAAGGAATAACACTTCCCTTTGTTTATTATAGAGACACAAGTGATGCAGATAGTAATTACACTTTAAAATGTGACACATGTCTTGGGGTAACAAATTTAGGAAAAGATGGGGATAGTGATGGAATTGATAATGCATGCGACCCTGTTTGCGGTGATGGTTATAAGGAAGGTAATGAAGAATGTGATGATGGAAATTTAAATAATGGAGATGGATGTTCAAGTTCTTGTAAAACTGAAGGCGGTGTAAGCCCTCCTGGTGGAGGAGGAGGCGCTGGCGGCAGCGGAGCCGGCGGCGGTGGCGGAGGCGGCGGAGGAGCCGAGTGGTTTGATATGTCTCCTAGCCCTTTAGTGATAAATATCAGACAAGGACAAATAAAGACTGTGGATTTTGTTATTTATAATAATCTTCCAGTAACTCTTAATTTGTCAATAAATTACTCTGAATTAAGTGAGTTTATTATAATTAATCCTTTTAATTTTAGTCTTGCTCCGGGGGAATCAAAAGTAATTGAAATTGAAGTTTTTGCTGCTGAAGATAAAGAACCAGATTCTTATCCTGGAAAAATATTTGTGACTGGAAATGGAAGAAAAATAGATTTAGATGTTATAGTAAATGTTAAAGAAAAGCGTTCTTTATTTGATATAATTACAAAAATGATTACAAAACTTGTTAAACCAGGCAGAGAAGCAAAAGCAAGAATTAAATTAACTAATCTTGGAGATATGGGGGCTTTAAATGCTACTCTTTATTATTCTATAATTGATTTTAGTAATAATACTCTTGTTTCTAATCAGGAAAATATAACTATAATAAATAATCTTACACTTGAAAGAGGATTGATTCTTCCAAAAAATGCAACTGACAAGCATTATACTTTTTATTCAAAGATTATGTATGAAGAATCTTATGCAACAAGTGCAGATGCATTTACAACAAGCGAGGCTGGAAAATGGATTTTATTCTTAATAATACTCTTTATCTTGGCATTGATTATCACTCTAATAATAATCTTGTATAAGAGAAAAAAAGCTTTAGGTGTTAATTTTTCTTCTGCAAAATGAAAATTAAATTAAAAGTTCATTCAAACTCTTCTCAAGAAAAGATTAAAAAAATAAATGAGAAAGAATATGAAATTTGGATAAAGCAAAAACCTTTAGATGGAAAAGCCAATGCAGAAGTCTTAAAAATATTAAAAAAATATTTTAATAAAAAAATTAATATTAAATCAGGATTGACTTCTAAAAAAAAGATTATTGAGATTTTATAATAAAATATATAAGCAATAAAAATTTTTTAAATTGATGAGATATGAATTTGCTCCTGATTTACAAAAAATTGCAGAAGATATTTCTCAGAAATTATTTCCTTGGATAAATATTTCAAGAATTAAATGTTTTAGAAGTTATGGGAGTTCTTCAAAGAGGACTATTGCTCGATGCCATGCTCTTGGAAAATTAATGCAAAAAGCTCTTGGAATTTCTGCTTTTTATCCTCTTGAATTCTTATCTGAAAGATTTGACAAACTTTCAGAGAAGGAAAAAATTAAAACAATTATTCATGAATTAATGCATATCCCAAAAACTTTTGGAGGAGGATTTAGGCATCATGACTTTGTTTGTAACAAAAATGTAGAAAAATATTTTTCAATTTATCAATCAAAAGTGTCTCTAGAGAATTCTTGGGGTTAATTTTGAACTTCTCGTCGGTGATTAGAAACATTTAAATATAGAAAATCATTTATTTTTCTATTCAATAAAAAGGAGGTAACAATGGGAAAAATAATTGTTAAAAAAGTTATCAAACGAAAACCAGGACATCTTTACTATATTGATGGACAAGGAAATGTTTGTGAGGCTAAGATGGCTAGAGGTGGAAAAAAGAAAAAGAAAAAGGCTGCAAAGAAAAAAGTAGCAAAGAAAAAACCAGCCAAAAAGAAAGCCAAGAAAAAGAAAAAGTAAATTCTTTGTTTTTTTAATTTTTCTTTTCTTATTTTTAAATTAATTTTTTATTCTAGTTTTATTATTTTCTCTAATTTTTTAAAATGAAAATTTTTTCTCAGAATTATTTATAAATACTTATTTGATTTATGATATATGACAATAACATTGGGAATTGAATCAACAGCTCATACATTTGGAATTGGAATTGTTAAAGATGGGAAAATAATTGCAAATAAAAAAGATATGTATACAACTAAATCAGGAGGGATAATTCCTATTGAGTCTGCAAAGCATCATCTTTTAAAAAAAAATGAAACTTTTTTTGAAGCTCTCGATGAGGCGGGAATTAAAAAAAAAGATATTGATGTTATTGCTTTTTCTCAAGGTCCTGGTTTAGCGCCGTGTTTATTAGAAGGGATGAAATTTGCAAAAGAGCTTTCTAAAAAATTAAACAAACCTCTTGTGCCTGTTAATCATTGTATTGCTCATCTTGAAATAGGAAAGACTACAGGCGCTAAAAATCCTGTTATGCTTTATATATCAGGTGCAAATACTCAAATTATATCTTATAGCTCAGGGAAATATAGAATTTTTGGAGAAACACTTGATTTAGGTGTTGGAAACTTTATTGATACTTTCGCAAGATTTGCTGGAATTGGATTTCCAGGAGGTCCTAAAATTCAAGAGCTTGCTGAAAAAGGCAAAAAATATATTGAGCTTCCTTATAAAGTAAAAGGAATGGATATTGCTCTTTCAGGAATACAGACTAAACTTAAAAAATTTTTAGAAAATAAAGATTATAAATTAGAAGATTTAGCATTCTCTCTTCAGGAAACTGTATTTGCTATGCTTGTAGAAAGCGCCGAAAGAGCTTTGGCTCATACAGGAAAAAAAGAATTGCTTTTAGGAGGAGGAGTTGCATGCAATTCTCGACTTCAAGAAATGTGCAAGATTATGTGCAAAGAAAGAAGAGCAAAGTTTTTTTGTCCTTCTAATGGTCTTTTGACTGATAATGGAGCAATGATTGCTTACTTGGGTGAGATAATGTTTAAATCTGGAATAAAGTTTTCACAAAATCAATTAAATAAAATTGATATTCTTCCAAAACAAAGAACTGATGAGGTTGATGTTTTATGGGAATAAAATATATTTTTAATTACCTTATTTATTTTTAAAGGAATTATTTTTTATTATTTAATGGAATTTGATTTTAATTGGGCATATCCTTCTTTTAATCCTTTCTCTGGAGAAGTTTTGGCTTTTGGAGAAGCATTTGTAAATGATTTAGATAGAGATGAAGAGAATTTTAAATATGTTAGGGTTTTTTTGGATTTTAAAAGGCCAATTATTAATTTTGGTTATGAAGGAAATCAATTATTTAGATTTCTTGGCAAAACAGATTTTTATATTCGTTTTAATAATGAAGATATATCTGGTGTAAGGATTCGAGCTGTTGCTGAAAATAAACTTGTGAATTCTCTGCTTCCTTTAAAAAGAGATGTTTTTTATGTTTTTTCAAGAGACGAGCCTTTTTTAGATGTAGATGTTTGGGATGGAAAAATTCAAGAAGTTTATTATACTCGATTGTTTCATGCTTTTGTTGATTTATATAAAGATTTGTTTTCTCAAAAACAAAATCTTGCTTTAACTCATGACGGAGATTTTTTTGGAGTTTTAAAAAGATTTAAAGATGTTAAGAGACGAGAAAGAAAAGGTTTTTCATCTCTAGAAGCAGAAGAAAGAGCAAAAAAAGATTTTATTGATATTCTTTTAAGATAAGGAAAGTTTTATAAATTGATTTTTTTATGTTTATTTATCCAATGAACATAAGTGAGGATATTTTCTTGCTTTGTTCTATAAGATTAAAATGGACATATATCAAATTATTGAAAAAGCAAAGAAAACAGGAAAGATTGAGAAAGGAACTAATGAAGTTACAAAGGCAATTGAAAGAGGAACTGCAAAGTTTGTTGTTTATGCTAAGGATGTTGAGCCTAAAGAGATTATTCAGCATATTCCATTATTATGCAAGGAAAAAGGAATTCTATGTAAAGAAGTAGACAGCAAACAAAAATTAGGAATTGCTGTAGGCATTCCTGTATCTGCTTCTTCTGTCGCTGTTATTGAAGCAGGTGATGCAGAAAAAGATATAGCAAGCTTAAAATAATTTAAAATGGCGAAATCTCAAAATAAAAAAGAAGTAAAACAAACTGGTTCAAAAAAGCCTGAAAAAATTTCTGGAGAGGTTGTTCCAGCTTTAGTGCAGGAATTGACTGGAAGGACAGGTTTTAGAGGAGAGATTACTCAAGTTAAATGTCTTGTTCAAGAAGGAAAAGATAAAGGGAGAACAATGAGAAGAAATGTAAAAGGTCCTGTAAGACAAGGAGATGTGCTGATGCTTAGAGAGACAGAAATTGAAGCAAGAAGAATTAAATCAAAAGTAACAAAAGGAGCTTATACATAAAATGCCGAAATGTGCTTATTGTGGAAAAACATATGAGATTCATAAAGGAGTTACTCTTGTAAAAAATGATGGAAGAATCCAATATTTATGTTCTTCAAAATGCAGAAAAAATATGAATATGAAGAGAAGAAAAGTAAGATGGATTTCTAAAAAGAAAACAGAATAATAAGTTTTAAAAAGTTGTTTTTTTAATTATAAAAAGAGGAAAAAATGAATATACGAAATTCTATGTTTAGTCTTGTTTTTATTATTATTGGAATCTTCTTAATTAGAAGTGCTCTTTTGCGTCCATGTGATGTTTCACCAATGACTCAGATAATTAATGACCAAAAAATAATTGTAGAACAGCCAGAACAAATAGACAGGCTTCTTTGCATGTCTACAGATTATCTTGCATTGATTTACGTCCTTCTTGGAACTGCAATGATTTTTCCAGGGGTTTCTGGGTTTTATAAAAGTTTATTAGAAACTTCAAATAGAAATCATAAGAAAAGAAATAAAAAATAATTATTTGCAAAAATTTTCTATTGTTTCTTTATCTCTTGGGTCTTTCCAAGAATCTGAATTTTGAATTACTGCTCCGCTTATTGGTTTAAGGTTTTCTAATTTTCCATTATTGCAATAAATTTCATAATCTTGACAAAAATTTTTTTCATTACAAATAGCTTTTGTATAAGAATATTTATTTATTGAATGCCCTGTTAAGTTTTTGTTTAAGATTAAAAAACAAAGACTTATTAATAATATTATTCCTAAAATTATAAAGATTTTTATTATTCTCATTCTTTTTCTAAGTTCTTTATTTTTATAAGTTTTTCCTTTTTATTACTCTTAAGTTATTAAAATTCTTTATTGCATTTTATTATGGATTTTCTGATTTTTGTGTGTAGAAAATAAAAGAAAAAATGAATTTTGGGTTTTTAAGCCCAGAAACCTTTAAATTTTATAGGCAAGGTTTTTAAACTAATTTTTGTTTATTATATAACTATAAATTTTCTTGAGTATAAAGAGGATAAAATGAACAAATATAATGCTGAGCAAATAAAAGTGCTTGAAGGATTAGAAGGAGTTAGAAAACGTCCTGCTATGTATATTGGAAGCACTGGAAAAGATGGACTGCATCATTTAGTTTATGAAGTAGTTGATAACTCTGTAGATGAAGCTTTGGCAGGTTATTGCAATCTTATTAAAATAACTTTAAACAAAGACGGCTCTGTGACTGTTGATGATAATGGAAGAGGCATTCCAGTTGATATTCATCCTAAATTAAAAATTCCAGCTGTTCAAGTCGCTTTGACAAAATTACATGCTGGAGGAAAATTTGATAAAAAATCTTATATGATTTCTGGAGGCTTACATGGTGTTGGTGTGTCTTGTGTTAATGCACTTTCAAAAAAATTAATTGTAGAGATAAGAAGAAAAGGAAAGATTTATCATCAAGAATATTCAAGAGGAAAACCAAAAAATAAATTAAAAATAATTGGAAGATGTGCAGATTCAGATACAGGAACAAAAATCACTTTTTGGCCAGATGAAGAAATTTTTTCAGTTTTAAAATTTGATTCTAAAATTCTTGAAACAAGATTTAAAGAAATTGCTTTTTTAAATGCTGGATTAAAAATAATCTTAAAAGATGAGATTAAAAATAAACAAGAGGAATTTTATGCAGCAGGAGGATTAATAGAATTTGTAAAGTGGATAAACAGAAGCAAAGAAGTTTTGTATAATAAGCCGATTTATTTTAAAAGAGAAATTAACAATATAATTATAGAAGGAGCAATACAATATAATTTAGGATATCAAGAAAATATTTTTGGTTTTGTAAATACTATTAATACTATTGAAGGCGGAACTCATATCTCAGGATATAAAACTGCTATCACAAGGGTGATTAATGATTATGCAAAAAGGACAGGAATATTAAAAAATGGAAGCTTAAGTGGTGATGATGTTAGAGAAGGAAATACTACAGTTATAAGCATAAAAATCTCTAATCCTCAATTTGAAGGACAAACAAAAACAAAGCTTGGAAATTCTGAAGTTAAAGGTTTTGTAGATTCTGCTGTTACTTCTGCACTTTCTGAATTTTTTGAGGAAAATCCTGCTATTGCAAAGAAAATTACTTTAAAGGCAATGGATTCTGCTAAAGCAAGATTAGCAGCTAAAAGAGCAAAAGAATTAGTTAGAAAAAATGCTTTTTCTCTTGGAGGATTGCCTGGCAAATTAGCTGATTGTTCTAATAAAAAATCTGAAAATACTGAATTATATATTGTTGAAGGAGATAGTGCAGGAGGTTCAGCAAAACAAGCAAGAAACAAAGAACTTCAAGCTATTTTGCCACTTAAAGGAAAAATCTTAAATGTTGAGAAATCAAATCCTTCAAAAGCATTATCAAGTGAAGAAATTGCAAATATGATAACTGCTATTGGAACAGGGGTTGGAGAACAATTTAATATAGATAAATTGAGATATAAAAAGATAATAATTATGACTGATGCAGATGTTGATGGAGAGCATATTACAACTCTTTTATTGACTTTTTTCTTTAGATTTATGCCTAAACTTATTGAAAATGGAAATGTCTATCTTGCAATGCCTCCTTTATATAGAATTAGAAAAAAGAAAGATTATTATGTTTATTCTGATAAAGAATTAGAAAGATTAACTTCTAAATTCAATAATCCTACTGTTACAAGATTTAAAGGTTTAGGAGAAATGAGCTCTCAACAGCTTTGGGAAACAACAATGAATCCTAAAACAAGAAAAATTAAAAAAATTTATATTCAAGATGCTTTAGAAGCTGATCAAACTTTTTCAATGTTAATGGGGGAAGATGTTCAGGCTCGTAAAATGTTCATACAAGAAAATGCAAAGGAGGCAGAATTGGATGTGTAAAAAATTCAAATGGCAAAAAAATCAAAACTAACAACACCTGCATGGATTTTAGAAGGATATGACTCTGAAGAAGAATATAATAAAGATAAAGGAATTTCTAATTCTTCTTTAAAAAAAGAATTGAAAAAACCAAAAAAAGAAAAAAACAAAGAAAAAAACTTTGTAATTAAAATCTGCCCTAAATGTGGAAGTGAAGAAGTCGGTGTTGTTTTAAAAGAACAAGGAAAAGCAGATGAATGGGAATGCCGTAAATGTGGATGGAAAGGAAAAGACATTCAGGAAAAAGAATTATCAGAAGATGAATTTATAAATTATATGGAGAATAAAAAATAAAATGTCAGAGGCAAAAGATACTCAAGAAACTGAAAAAGGTGTTGTCAATTCTGAGGTTTCTGTAGAAATGAAAAAGGCATATTTAGATTATGCTATGTCTGTTATTGTTTCTCGTGCAATACCCTCAATTGAAGATGGTTTAAAACCTGTTCAAAGAAGAATTCTTTATTCTATGAATCAAATGGGATTAAAGCCAAATACTCAGACAAAAAAAAGTGCAAGAATTGTAGGGGATGTTTTAGGTAAATATCATCCTCATGGCGATATGGCTGTTTATGATACAATGGTGAGAATGGCTCAGGATTTTTCTTTAAGATATCCTTTGGTTTTTGGGCAAGGAAATTTTGGAAGTATTGATGGAGACAGTGCTGCAGCATCAAGATATACTGAAGCAAAACTTATGTTAATTTCAAATGAACTCTTAGAGGATATTGATAAAGAGACAGTGAATTTTATTCCTAATTATGATAATTCATTAAAAGAACCTGAATTGCTTCCAGGAAAACTTCCTAATTTGATTTTAAATGGAGCTACAGGAATTGCTGTTGGAATGTCTACAAATATTCCTCCTCATAATTTAACAGAAGTATGTGACGCTATTATTGCTTATATTAAGAATAATAATATTAGTATTGAGGAACTCTCACAAATTATTAAAGGTCCGGATTTTCCTACAGGAGGATTGGTTACTGGTGATATGGCTGAAATATACAAAACAGGAAAAGGAAGATTAATTTTGAGAGGAAGAACTACTACAGAAACAATAAGGAAAAAAGAGGCTGTTATTATTACTGAAATTCCTTATATGTTAAATAAATCAACATTAATTACACAAATTGCCAGTCTTGTTAAAAACAAAAAAATAAAAGATGTTTCTGATTTAAGAGATGAATCAGCCAAAGGAAAAATAAGAATTGTTTTAGAATTAAGAAAAGATGCAAATGCTAAATTTATTATTAATCAGCTTTATAAATACACAAGACTTCAGGATTCTTTTAATATGAATCTTTTGGCTCTTGTTAATAAGCAACCAAGAGTTTTGAATTTAAAAAATGTTTTAGAAGAATATGTTAAATATAGAAAATTAATAATTACAAACCGTTCTAAATTTTTATTAAAAAAAGCAAAAGAAAGAATTGAAATTGTTGAAGGGCTTTTAATAGCTCTTAAACAAATAGATGCTGTAATTAGTGTTATTAAAAAATCTAAGACAACATCTGAAGCTTTAGAAAACTTAATTAAAAAATTTAAATTAAGCAAAAGACAGGCTCAAGCTGTTTTAGACACAAAACTTCAGCAATTAACTTCTCTTGAAGTCGATAAATTAAAAAAAGAGAAAAAAGAATTAGAAAATAAAATCTCAGAGCTTGAAAAAATTCTTGGGAATATTAAAGAAATTTTAAAGATAATTATTAAAGATGTTACTGAACTTAAAAATAAATATGGGGATTCAAGAAGAACTACTGTTTTAAAAAGTATTAAAGAAATTCAGGAAAAAGACCTTATTCAAGAAAAAGATGTTGTTGTTACAATTACTGAAAAAGGATATTGTAAAAGAATGGATATTAAAACTTATAGAGAACAAAGAAGAGGCGGAAAAGGAGTTATTGGAAGCGGATTAGCAACAGGAGATTTTGTGAAACAGTTAATTACATGTTCAACTCATGATTATTTAATGTTTTTTACAACACGTGGAAGAGTTTTATGGATTAAGGCTTATGATATTCCTGCAGCTGAAAGATATAGCAAAGGAAAAGCAATAATTAATTTATTAAATTTAAGAAATGAGCAGATTACAAATGTTATTTCTGTTAAAGATTTTAAGGATTTTTTATTTATGGCTACTAAAAAAGGAATAGTCAAAAGAATTTCTTTAAATCATTTTTCAAAACCAAGAGCTTCTGGAATCAAGGCAATCAATCTTCCTCTTGATAATTCTGATGAGCTTATAGGGGTTGAAGTTTTAAAAGAAAATCAAGAAGTTTCTTTAGCAACAAAAAAAGGAAAAGCAATAAGATTTAATGCTGATGATGTTAGAGCTATGGGAAGAGCAAGTTATGGTGTTACAGGCATAAAAATGAGTTCAGATGATGAAGTTGTGAGTTTAGAAGTTTTAGATACAGACGCTATTATGACTATTACTGAAAAAGGATATGGAAAAAGAACAGCTGTTAAAGATTATAGAAAAACAGCAAGAGCTGGCAAAGGTGTGATTAATCTTAAAGTTACTTTAAAGACAGGTGATGTAGTTAATACTGTTGCAGTAAATAATAAAGATAGCATTATTATAACAACAGCAAAAGGAATGATAATAAGGACTTCTTTAAAAAATATAAGAGTTATGGGAAGAGCTACTCAAGGTGTAAGAATTGTTAAATTGCATGAAGGAGACAAAGTGACTGATATTATTAAAGTTCAAGAAAATGGAACTGACGAATGATTTTCTAAAATCTTTATTTTCTTAATCCTAATGTTTTTAAACACTTATTTTATGCATTTTATATGGGAATTGAAAAAACTTTTAAGAAATTTGAGTTAGATGTATCTGGATTAAATACTGCAGAAAGTCATGAAAGATTTTTAGATTTTCTTAAAAGAAAAGATTATTTTGATGAAAGATATCTTTTTAGAGGCTCAGATGAGAATGAATTAAGAATTATTCAAGGTTTTTCATCAAGAAGAAAAAGAAATTTTTACTCTGATTTTGATTTAGTTGATGAAACTGGAGAAGAAGAGATTCCAGATTATGGAATTTTTTGTTATACTTTGAATGAATTAAGAGAGATTAGCAAAGAAGGAGGGACTCATAGCCCAGTTAAACTTGCTTTGGATTTAGATATTCCTCTTATTTTTGTGCTTAAAACAGAAGAATTTGATAAAGGTGATGATTATCATGATAATTTATATTTATATAAAAATCCTCATAAGAAACTACAAGCTTTAGAAGCTGTAGTATATTTAAAATAAAGCAAGAAGAATAAATTTAAATAAAACTTTTTCTTTGAATTTTTATGGGTTTTTCAAGATTTTTAAGCAGAACTTGGGAATTTTTAAACAAACCTTTATTTTTTTCTAAAGATGCTGAAGAGGAATTTGTAATGAATACTTCTCTTTACAGAGGATTAAAGCAAGAAAGAAATTTTTTAATGTCTGAAAAAATAAAACTTAGAAGACAGTTAAATAGGGCAAGAAAGAGTTTTGAGATGGCTAAATCAGTTGCAAGAAAATCTCAAGCAAGAGCAAAGAGTTTGGAAAGAGAATTACAAGATGGAGAATCTTTAAGAAATCTTGGAAAACATATTCTTTCTGATTCTGTTACAGGTGTTTTAGCTTTTGATGAAAATAATATGATTACAGAAGCAAACCAAACTTTATGTAATTATGTTGGAATTGAAGAATCAGAGCTTGTAGGGAGTAAATTAGGAGAGGCAAGAACAGTTTCTCATTATTTTGATATTTATTCTAATTTTATTAGATTAGTTGCAAGAGATAATGCTAAAAAACAAGATTCTGAGATTAAACCAAATAGATTTAGGATAAATGGAATTATTTTTGATATAATGGGGTATAGTGATGATAAAGGAGGGAGAATTGTTGTAAAACCCTTTGAAGAAAGAGGAATTGTTGAAAAATTATTTGGAAGAAAACCTATTAAAATTTCTCCTCAGACTAAAGTAACTAAGGAAAATCTTGCTGAAGAAATTATTCTTCCTTTAATGGAATATAATACTTCTTCTCGTTATATTGATTTTTCAAATTCTTCTATAACAAGAAGTGCAATGGATTTTTTAGCTGAGTTTTATAATACTGTAGCTAATGATGTAAGAGGAGAAAAAGAAAGATATACTCTTGTATTTCAGAATGTTTCTGAAGAAGAAAGAGATTATTTAATAAGCTTAGGGGTTGATAATAAGCATATTAGAGGAAAAAGACAAAAAGGAAATTCTGACGGTATTTTAATCTCTCAGCCAGAACCTGCTGATTAATCATCTTTAATATACTTTGAAGTTGTAGGATATTTTTCTTTTATTTCTCCTGAAATTTTTACAGAATTTTCTTCTTTTGTTTTTTTATTAAATAACGGACAAATATTTTTATATTCACACCATTTACAAAGGATACTTTTTTTTGGAGGAAATTCTTTAGTTGATTCTATTTTTTTAATTAACTCTAATGTTTGTTTTTTTAAATTTTTTAGTTGTTCATTTGTTCTTTTTGAAATTATTTTTTTGTTATGTGCAAGATAATGCCAGATTAATTTTATTTCTTTATTTTCACCATAAATCTCTTTTATTGCAATAGAATATAAAGCTAATTGCCTGTCATTGTCAATTTTTTCTTGAGTTGGAAGAGAATTTGCTGTTTTATAATCATGAATTTCAAATTCATTTTTTTCAAGATTTTGAACTAGTCTATCAATAAAACCAATTATGTTGTATTCTCCATTAGAATCTAATTTTATTTTTATTTTCTTTTCTACATCAATTGTATTGTCATCAAACGGATAATGATTTTGATAATAAGTTACTAAAAAGTTTATTCCATTATTAAAATAATCTTTTTGAGTTAAATCTTCTTTTATAATTACTATATCTGGAGTGTATGTTTCTTGCCATTTTTTTGAAAAGTAAACTATAATTTCATCTAAAGATGGAATGTGATTTTTTTTGACTTTAGTATAAATCCATTCTAATGCACTATGAACACATGTTCCTAAATGAGCTTCAATTGTTTTTTTGATTTCAGGAATTATTTTATCTATGTATCTATATTTGAATTTTAATGGGCATTGTTCAAAAGTGCTTA
>CAZBJC010000006.1:0-14955 GCA_964492145.1 Candidatus Woesearchaeota archaeon | reverse complement strand
ACATCCAGATTTCAGCTGCTTCTTTATCTTTTGGAATTTCTTTATCGCCTTTAAACACAGAGACAGCAATTCTTTTAATCGGGATTTTTAATATTTTTGTAAGAAATTCAAAACTGTATTCTATTGATTGTTTTTTAAAATAATCTCCTAAACTCCAGTTTCCAAGCATCTCAAAAAAAGTATGATGGTATGTATCTCCTACTTCTTCAATATCTTTAGTTCTTATGCATCTTTGAACTCCACAGAGTCTTTTTCCAAGAGGATGAGGTTGTCCTAATAAATATGGGACTAAAGGATGCATCCCTGCAGTTGTAAATAAAACTGTTGGATCATTTTCTGGAATTAAAGAAGAATTAGGGATTTTTTTATGATTTTTTGATTTAAAAAAATCAATATATTTTTTTATTAATTGTTTTCTCTTTATCATATTTTTGAATAGTAATACTAGTTTAAAAGATTTGTTTAAGAATTAGAAAGTGCTTTAAGCCTGTTCTGAATTTCTTGTAATTGAGATTCAAGTTCATCTTTAGGTTTTTCTTCTGTAACTTTCTCTTTTTTTATTGGTTCTGACGATATTTTTAATTCTTGTCTTATTTTTTTATGAGCCTTTTCAAGAATCTCAGGAATTTTTACTTCAGGAAGAAGATTTTGCAATCTTCCAAAATCAAGCTTAAGAGCTCTTAATTTTTTTTCTAAAAGAAGCTTGATTTCAAGTTCTTGAATTCTATATTCTCTATATCTTTTTATGCTTTGATTTATCTTAAGCAAGTCCATTTCTGTAGAAAGAATATCTCTTTTAGAGCTTATTGCAGCTCCATATTCAAATTTAATATGGATTAAATTTTCATTTTTCATTCTATTTTAGAAAAAAGTTCTTTATCTACTCTTTCAATTTGTTGTTTTGTATTTTGAATATCTTTTTCCCATTCATCTAATTCTTCTTGTTCTTTTTCTTTAAGACTTCTAATCTCCTTGAGCATTTTTTCTATTTCTGTAATCTTGTCTTTTGCTTTGCTAAAAGTGTCTAAACTTTTTTCAAATTTATCAATTCTTACAAATACAGGTTCTGCTTTTTTTACAAGTTTTGCTGCTTCTTTGAATTCCTCAGGAGTTCCAATATCTCTTGTCAAAGAAATTTTTTCTTGAGGTTTAGGCATCATTCCTTCTTGGAATTCATTTGCTTCTTCCTCTTTATCACCTTCTTTTCCCCCAGTAACAGCCTCTTTTATAGCATTTTGAGAAAATTTATTTCCAAAGGAATTTGATGGAAAACTTGGAAGTTTTGGAACACCTTCTTCTGTCTCAGGCAATTCTGGAAGTTCAGGAAGTTTTGGAAGTTCAGGCAATTTAGGAATCTCGTCCTTTTTTTCCTGCTTTTTTTTACTAAACCACCCCATTTTATTTTTTAAATATACTTTTTAATATATATAAGATATAACATAGGTTTAAAAACTTTTATTTTTTTATGAAAAATAAAGATATCGAAAGATATTTAATTTAAAAGTTTTTAATATGCAAATGTTAAATGATTTTCTAAAAGAAGCAGTGTCAATTATCCTTGGAAAAAATATTAGCGAGATAGCAATATTGCTTTTTAATAAAAAACATGTAAATGAATTTCAGATAGCTAAAAAATTAGAACTTACTATTAATCAAACACGAAATCTTCTTTATAAACTCTCAGATTATGGGCTTGTTTCTTTTATTAGAAAAAAAGACAAAAGAAAAGGATGGTATACTTATTTTTGGAAACTTGAAGTTTTGAAAACTTTGGAGTTTCTTAAACAAGAAAAAATTAAAAGAATTAATCAAATAAATAATCAGATAAAGAATAGGGAGACAAAGGATTACTACATCTGTAAAAGATGCAATATAGAGGTTAATGCTGAAACTGCTTTGCTTAATAATTTTACATGCAATGAGTGTGGGGATATTTTTACTAGAAAAGATAACTCCAAAATTTTAAGAGAGCTTAAAAAAGCTTCTGATAAAATTAGCAAAGAAATTCATTTGATTGACGACGAGATTTTAAAAGAAAAACAAAAACTAGAAAAGATAAAGCAAAAGCAAATTGCAAAAGAGAAAGTTGAAAAAGCTAAAAAAAGAGAAGAGAAGAGAAAAGAGAGGGCAAAAGCAAAAAAGAAAGCAGAAAAATCTTCTCAGAAAAAAACTAAAAAAAAGACTGGAAAAAAGAAACCTGTGAAAAAGAAACTTAAAAAAGTCAAGAAAAAGGTTGTGAAGAAGAAAGTTGCAAAAAAGAAACCTGTGAAAAAGAAATTAAAATCAACTCAAAAAAAGAAGTCTAAAAAAATAAAAAAGAAAAAATAATGGAAATCTACAAATCCAATTTTTCTAAAAAGAAAAATTTTTTTTCAGGAATGAGTATTACAAATCAATTGATAATTGTTAATATTTTAATTTTTATTTTATTAACAATTTTTTTCCCTAATCAAATAATTCATACAGGAGAAAAAGTAGTGGCAATACTTCATCCTTTTATTAAAAATAATATTGCATTAGACCCTATTTTAATTTTGCAAGGAAAAAATCTTTGGACAATTTTAACAAGCATGTTTATGCATGGAAATTTTTTTCACATCTTTGCTAATATGTTTTCTTTATTTTTTATTGGTAATTTTTTAGAAAAATTAATTGGGAGAAAAAGATTCTTTTGGGTCTATATGATTTCAGGGATTATTGGAGGGCTTTTTTTTGTTGGAGCAAGTTTTTTTATGGGAACTTCTACTCCGGCTGTTGGAGCAAGCGGGGCTATTTTTGGTTTATTAGGAGTTTTAGCCGTTTTAGTTCCTTATTCAAAAGTTTACCTTATTGCTGGGCCTCTTATCTTGATTATAGGAGATGTTATTATATCTAAGATTCTTCCTGCTTCAGTCTATTCTGGAGTTAGTATTTTTATAAATTTTTTAATTATCTTAATGATACTTTCTTTATTTTCTTTTGATGGTTATTTAAGAAAAATTGCAGTGCCTGTTGAGCTTCCAATGTGGCTTCTTCCAATTATTGCTATTATCCCTCTGATAATTATTGGATATTTTTTTACTTTGCCAATTGGAAATAGTGCCCATATAGGCGGTTTAATTGTAGGATTAATTTATGGTTTTTTTCTTAAAAAGAAATTTCCAAATAAAACTAAAAAATTAAGAAATCTTTTCAAATGAGAATAAAAAACTTTTTTAAAAAAAACTATTCAAAAAGCTGGGATTTTCTTAAAGATTCTAAAAATTATCTTTATTTTATTGTAATTGTATTTTTTATTTTTTTATTGATTGGTTTTTTTCTTCCAGCACCTCAGTCAATTTCAGAGAGGATAATGCAATTTATTCAAAATATTTTAGAAAAAACAAAAGGAATGAATTTTTTTCAATTAGGAAAGTTTATTTTTTTAAATAATCTTGAAGTTGGCTTTTTTGGGATTATTCTTGGAATTTTTTTAGGGGTTTTCCCTTTTTTAATTTGTATGACAAATGCTTATCTTTTAGGATTTGTTGCTTCTTTAAGTGTTCAAAGTGATGGAATACTTTCTCTTTGGAGAATTTTTCCTCATGGAATCTTTGAAATTCCTGCAATTTTTATTTCTCTTGCATTAGGAATGAGGCTTGGGTTATATACTTTTTTTGCAGATAAAAAAACATCTTTTAAAAAAGATTTTTTTAATTCTTTAAGAGTTTTCTTTTTTATTATTATGCCTCTTTTGATTATTGCCGCAATTATTGAAGCAGGATTTATTTTCTTTTTAAGAAATTAGTTAGTTTTATAAAACTCTTTCTCCTCCTATAAATAGGAGGTTAAAATGAATAAAATACTTTCATGGATTGTATTGCTTCTTGGTGTTTACCAAATTTTAGCACTTTTAATAGAATCAGTTCCTCGAATTGTGAATAACACTGCTTGGGGATGGATTTTAGGAATTGTTTTAGTAATTCTTGGTGCTTGGATGCTTAAGAAGTAAGTTTTTTCTATTTCTTTTTTTATTTTTTTAAAATTTTTTATTCTTCTTTTAAATCACTTATTCCCAATATAATTAAGAAAAAGCCTATCATTATTATAAACCAGATTAATCCTCCTTTTAGGAAGGATAAAGCTGCTGTTCCGAATCCTAAAAGATTCATTCCCCATGCATAAACAGCGCCAATTATTAAAATTAAACCTAAAAACAATTCAATCCATTTATTCATTGTATAATTAATTTATTTTTAGTATTTAAAAGCATTTTTATGATTGGATATATCTTTAGAAATGTTTAAAAATAAGAATTTTCATAGAATTCTATGAATTTAAGAAAGTTTGATGACAGTATTGCAATACCCAAGTAGATTTCTTAATTAAGTTTCTATTAGATATTAAAATGAAAAAAGTTAAAGATTTTTTATGGAAGCCAAGCATGACAATTAGAGAATGTGTTGATAACTTTGATTCTTTAGGTTATCAGGCAATTGAATTAGCTGAGGCAGTAAAAGTTATTTTGAAAATGAAACGTTCTGGAGCTAAAATATTTTTAACTTTTACTTCAAATATGGTTACTTCTGGTTTAAGAGGTTTTTTTGCGCAACTTTGCAAATTAAAAATCCCCAATATCTTAGTTACAACTTCAGGTGCTATTGAAGAGGATTTAATGAAATCAGTCGGGGAGTCTTTTGAAATTAGTAATTTTTATGCTGACGATACTCAATTGTATGAAAGAGGTGAGAATAGAATTGGGAATTTAATTATTAGAAATGAGAGCTATATGAAGTTTGAAGATAAAATGGCAGAATATTTAGAGAAGATTTTTGAAAAGAAAAAAAGAATTTGTGTTTCTGAACTTTTGCATGAATTAGGTTTAATGTTAAATGATGAGAATTCCATTCTTTATCAAGCAGCTAAAAATAATATTCCTATCTATTGTCCTGGAATTGCAGATTCAAGTTTTGGTTTTCAGTTATTCATGTTTCAACAAAAGCATCCTGATTTCATTGTAGACACTATCAAAGATATGCAGAGAATTGTAACTGATTTAAGTTTTGATGATAAAAAAGGCTTAATTAGTCTTGGAGGAAGCATATCAAAGCATTATGCTGTTTTTGCTGCTTTGCTTTCTGGGGGGTTTGACTATGCTGTTTATTTAACAACAAGTCATGCAACTTCTGGGAGCATGTCTGGAGCTACAACTCAAGAAGCCAAATCTTGGGGGAAAATCAAAGATGATGGAGAAGCAGCCACTGTAAATGGAGACGTTTGTATAACTTTCCCATTAGTGATGGGGAGTGTTTTAGACAAACTTTATGAAGAGGGTTTTTTAGGGAGAAAGGATTAAAATGCAGGCAAAATTTATTCTTTCTAAGAAAATTCTAATAAATCAGATTAAAAAACTTGAGGATTTAGGATTAAAAATCTCTTACTCTTATAAAACAAATCGAGAAGCAGGGAATGTCTTGCAAAAGCTTTCTGATTGTGATTTTTCAATTCATTCAAAAGAAGAATTGAATATGATTGATGATAAAAAAAGAATATGGTTTTTTGTTCAAGCAGAATCTGAGAATGAAATAAAAGAGATTGTGGATAAAGGAATTAGGAGTTTTGTGGTTGATAATGAAATTGATTTAAAAAGAGTTTTAAATGTTATTGAGAAAACTAAAATTAAAATCAATCTTTCTTTAAGAATGAAATTTCAAGAACATAGAATTGGAACTGGAAAGTATTTTGTTTATGGTATGCCTGCAAGAAAAATTAATGATTTGATTTTTAATTTAAGAGAAAAATCTTTTATTAATAAACTAGGAGTTCATATTCATAGAAAGAGTCAGAACACAAGCGAGTGGGAGATTAAAAGTGATTTAGTTGATTCATTATCAAAAGAGAGTTTGAAAAAAATTGATTTTATTAATTTTGGGGGCGGGTTGCCTTCAAAATACAGAAGCTATACAATGAAGATAATGAATTATATTTTTAAAAAATTAAAAGAGGTTAAAATTTTTTTAGATAATTATGATATTGAAACTTTTATTGAGCCAGGACGATTTATTGCAGCACCTGCTGTTAAATTAGAAACTGAAATAATCCAAATTCAAAATAAGAATTTAATTATAAATACAACTCTTTATAATTGTGCTTTAGACACTCTTATCGGAAACCATAAAATGCTTGTTCAAGGAGAACTTGAAGATGATGAGGCAGGCGAGTATTATCTAATTAAGGGAAATTCACCTACAAGAGATGATATTTTTAGATATAAAGTTAAATTAAAAACCCCCAAGATAGGAGATAAAATTATTTTTTTAAATGCAGGGGCTTATAACTACACTACTGATTTTTTTGGATACAAAAAATTACCTACAGAAATTCTTGAAAATTTTGATAAAGAGGCAAGTCTTAAATAGAAGTTTTACTAAGTTAAATTATGTTAACAGAAAAACAAGTTGCTGAAATCAAGTCACATCTTGAAAAAGCTCAGAACCCTTTATTTTTCTTTGACAATGACCAAGACGGATTGTGCAGTTTTTTATTATTGCAGAAATTTATTGAAAGAGGAAAGGGGGTTTCAATAAAATCTTTCCCAGATTTAACAGAAGAGTACTTTAGAAAAGTTCATGAGCTTAATGCTGATTATATTTTCATTTTAGACAAGCCTATTGTTTCAGAAAAATTTTGGGAAAAAGCAAAACAAATTAACATCCCTGTTGTTTGGATAGACCATCATGAAGTTGATAAAAGCTCTATTCCAGATTTTGTAAATTATTACAATCCATTTTATAATAAAGATAAAAAAGATGAACCAGTGACTTATCTCTGCCATCAGATAAATAAAGACAGAAAAAATTTATGGCTGGCAGTCGCTGGCTGCATTTCAGATAAATTCTTTCCAGATTTTTATTTAGATTTTAAAAAAGATTTTCCTGAATTAAGCATTGAGTCTAAGAGTCCTTTTGAGATTCTTTATAAATCCAAAATAGGAAAAATTGCAAGAATTTTTGGATTTGCTTTAAAAGATAGAATCACAAATGTTGTTCATATGATTAAATTTCTTATTAATGCTAAAAGTCCTTATGATGTTTTAATTGAGAATCCTAAAAATAGAACAATGCATGAACGTTTTAATAAGATTAATAAAAAGTATTTAAAATTTTTAGAAAAAGCAAGAGAATTAAAAGAGAAGTATAAAAATTTATTATACTTTCAGTATGGAGGTGACATGAGTATTAGTTCAGATCTTGCTAATCAATTAAGCTATGAATTTCCAAAAAAAATTATTGTAGTTGCTTATATTTCTCAAGGAAAAATAAACATCTCAGCTAGAGGAAAAAATATTAAAAAAATTATCTTAAAAATTATCAAAGAATTTAAAGATGCTACAGGCGGGGGACATGAAGAAGCTGTTGGAGCTAAAATTAATTCTAAAGATTTAGATAAATTCAAAAAAAAGTTGGCGGATCTTGTTGAATAATAAAGGTATAGAAAAATATAAAAAGAGATTTCACTTAAAAAAAATATGGGTAAAGTACTAAGACATGCTATCTGGGGAATGATTTGTGGCAGCTTAGACTTTACAGTGATTAAATACCCCCACTCATTTTAATTTAGATTTCTTTTGGGTCTAAGTTAAGGTGAAGGGATTATTTCTAACTTAGACTTGAAAGAACTAAATTTGATGTTTGGGACTATAAAAAATGGAAGAAGAAATCCCAATGGAAGAAAAAGAATTTGTTGAAAAAGAGCTGAGTAGCTTGTTAGAGAGAACTTTTAGTTTAGAGAATGAACTTTATTCAGTTTTAGAATAGCTAAATTTTGAAAAAGAAAAAATATTTTTCTATTTGTTAATATTTAATATGTTTTTCCAACATAAACCCAGTATTCTGCAGGCTTTTTACAAAAAATGCACTTTTCATTTTTTAGAGATTTGTCGCTTATAAAAAGTGTTTTTGCCCCTTTTGTTTCTGATTTTAAAATTTCTTCACATTCAGGTTTATTACACATTGGGATAAGAACAACTTTCTTCTCTTTGATAAACTTCAAAAGCTGTTTTTTATCTCTTGTTTCTTTTGTATTCTCCTTAAATAATTTTTTTGAATTTTCATAAAGAGTCTTTTGCATATCTCCTAAAAGTTTTTCAATTTCTTTTTCTAAATTAGAAATCTTGACTTGTCTTTTTTTGTTTTCAATTCTAATTTTTATAGTTACAGATTTTTTTTCTAAATCTCTTGGACCTATCTCTATTCTTAAAGGAATTCCTTTTAATTCATATTCATTAAATTTTCTTCCAGGCGAGATATCTTTCCTTAAATCTAAAATAGGTTCAAATTTCCTTAATTTCTTTTTAATTTCTTGAGATTTTTTGATTATCTTTTTCTTTGATTCCTCAAAGAGTATTGGAATTATTACTATTTTGTTTGGTGCTATTTTTGGAGGCAAGACTAAGCCTTTATTATCAGAGTGAATAGCAAACATTGTTCCGAGAATTCTTGTTGAAATTGCATGAGTATTCTGCCATGCATATTCTTCTTTTTCTTCTCTGTTTTTAAATTTTATATTATATGCCTTTGCAAAATTCTGTCCATCGTGATGGAAGCAAGTCCCTTCAATTACTTTTCCATTTGAAAGATAATGATGATTTTTTCTTGAAAATACTGCTCCTGCAAATTTTTCTTTTTTTGTTTTCTCTCCGTACATTCCAAATAAAGCCATTAAATTTTCTGTTATTTTATTATAAGCTTCCATAACTTTTTTTCCATGTTCTATTGCTTGTTCTTTATTTTCAAAAACTGTATGGAGTTCATTCCAAAGAAATTCTCTTCCTCTAAAAAAAGGAACAGGATTATTGAATTCCCATCTTACAACATTATTCCATTGATTTAAAAGCAAAGGCAAGTCTCTCCATGATCTAATCCATTTTGAGTAAGAATCATACATAATTGCTTCAGATGTTGGACGGACAGCGAGTCTTTCTCCAAGTTTTGTATTTCCCCCATAAGTCACCCAAGCAACTTCAGGTGCAAAGTCTTTTACATGTTCTTCTTCTTTTTTCAAAAGACTTTCTGGAATAAATAAAGGAAAATAAGTGTTCTTAATTTTTAATTTTTTAAATTCTTTATCAACTTCTTGTTTTATTTTTTCCCATATTGTATAAGAAAGAGGTCGATAAACAATTGCTCCTGAAACAGCAGTATAATCTGCAAGTTCAGCTTTAATCATTAATTGAGTAAACCACTCTGTGAAATTTTCTTGTTTTTTTACTGTCAATCCTTGTTGGCTCTTTTTTTGCATTTTTTTTAAAATGAAACTTATTATTTAAAATTAACTTAAATCTTAAGATATAAAAACTCTTGAAAATTAATATTTTTATAGGCCTATAAGTCAATGGATAGACTCTTCGGTTTCGGCCCGAAAAATGGGGGTTCGAATCCCTCTAGGCCTATTATTCACAAGAATAAGAGGACTTAAGACATCAGTCTTTCTAGGCCTATTATTCACAAGAATAAGAGGACTTAAGACATCAGTCTTTCTAGGCCTATTGAACTTTTATTTTATTTTTTTTAGAATTAATTCCTTTGCTATTTTAAAATCTGCACGTTTATTTGATAATTTCATAACCTGGCCAATAAGAAAATTTAATGCTTTTTCCTCTCCAGATTTATAATCTTGAACTGCCTTAGGGTGCTCTTTTATTATTTTTTTAACTATTTCATTAAGTTCTTTTTTATCTGAAATCTTAAAAGAATCTTTTTCTCCTTCTAAAGAAAAAGACTTTTCTTTCCAGCTTCTTAAAATATCTTTTGCTTTAAGTTCTGTTATTTTTTTCTTCTCAATGAGATTAAGAAGCTCAATAAAATGTTCTGGATTTAAATCAATTTCATCAAGTTCTTTTTTATTATAATTCAAAACTGAAAGAAGTTCTTCAGTCACCCATCTTATTGCAAGATGAGGATTTGTTTTGTTTATTATTTTTTCAAAAAATTCAACAATTTCTAATTTTTTTGTTAAGATTTCTGCTGCTTTTTTTGGAATCTTATATTTTTTTATTAATTTTTCTAATTTTTGTTTTGGAGTTTCAGGAAGCTCTGATTTTAATTTTAAAATTCTTTTTTTATTAATGATTAATGCAGGCAAATCAGGGTCTGAAATAAATCGATAATCTTCTGCTTGTTCTTTTGTTCTCATTAATTTTGTTATGTTATTTTTAAAATCAAACATTCTTGTTTCTTGAATTTTTGGAACTTCTTTTTCTTGTCTTTTGATTTCCACTTCGATTGCTTTTTCAATATTCTTTAAAGAATTAATATTTTTTAATTCAATTCTTTTTCCTCCTAATTCTGGAAGAGAGATATTTACATCTGCTTTTATTCCTGCTGATTTATCAATTGCTTTTATATAATTTAATGTAATCAAAAGATGCTTAATCCATTCAATAACTTGTTCAGAATTTTTAAAGTCAGGAGCAGTAACAATTTCAATTAAAGGAATTCCGCTTCTATTATAGTCTATTTCTCCTGTTTCTGGATTCCATGCTGCTGGGTCTTCTTCAAGATGACATTCTAAAATATTGATGTTTAAAAAATTTCCATTTATTCCTGTTGGAATTGAGTGAGGTCCTGAGAGAGTGTTTTGATATCCTTTTGGCAAATCAGGCCAAGAATAATGTTTTCTTTGCCATATTAATTTTTCATTTATTTTACATCCTAAAATTAAAGCTATTTGGATTGCTTTATCCACAGCAGATTTGTTTGGCAAAAGAGGCTTTGCTCCTGGCTGTCCCGTGCATATTGGGCAGATATTTGTATTAGGTTTTGCATTTTTTGAGCCATGTTCAGCTTTGCATGTGCAGAATAATTTCTCTTTTGTATTAATATATCCATGAATCTCTAGTCCTATTTTTGCCATATTGAATTTAATTCAGAAGGATTTTTATAGGTTGTTATTTATTATTTTTTATGGAAGCTCAGGCAGGAGACTATGTTGAAATTCATCTTGCTAAAGTAATTTATATTGGAACTCTTTTAGAAAGCTCTGAAACAGGGATTGTTCTTTTAAAATTAGATTCTGGTTATAATATTGGATTTAAGAAAAAAGATATTATAAAAATTGAAATAATAGAAAAAAAGCAAGAAAAGGAAAAAAAAGAAATTAAAATAGAAAAAGCAAAAGAAAAACCAAATATTGCAATGATTATTACTGGAGGGACTATTGCAGCAAAATCTAATCCTAAAACTGGAGGAGTTTCTTGGTTAAATACTCCTCAAGAATTATTTAATATTTTTCCAAAACTTTTTGATAAAGTAAATATTGTGAAAGTAGAAATCCCTTTTATGAAAGGTTCTGAGAATATGAATCCTGATGACTGGAAAAAAATTGCAAAAGTTGCTGAAAAACTTTTGAATGATTCAAATATTAAAGGAATAATTATTACTCATGGAACTGATACTCTTCATTATACTTCTGCTGCTTTGAGTTTTTTTCTTCAAGATTTAAATAAGCCTGTTGTTTTAACTTATTCTCAAAGAAGCATTGACAGAGCTAGTTCAGATGCAGATTTAAATTTGCAATGCAGTGCTTTAGCTGCAATTTCAGATATGGCAGAGGTAGTTTTAGTTGGACATAGCTCAATTAATGATGATTTTTCTTATGCTCTCCCTGGGACAAAAGTTAGAAAACTTCATTCTTCAAGAAGAGATGCATTTAAAGTTGTCAATTCTTCTCAATTTGCAAAAATTTATTTGGACAAATTTATTAAATTATCTGATTATAATCTAAGAAATACAAAAAAAGTAAAATTAGACACAAAATTTGAGAATAAAGTAGCTTTGTTAAAATTTTATCCTGGGCAAAATCCAGATATTTTAGATTATTATATTAAAAATAAATATAAAGGAATTGTTATTGAGATGGTTGGCTTAGGGCATGTAGCTACAAGTGAATCAAAACTATCCTGGATAAAAAAATTAAAACAAGCTCAAGAAAAAGGAATAATTATTTGTGCTGCTGCTCAGACAGTCTTTGGAAGATTAGACCCTTTTGTTTATTCAACTGGAAGAGAGTTGATGAAAACAGGAGTTATTTATTTAGAAGACATGCTTGCTGAAACAGCTTATATAAAATTAGGCTGGGTTTTAGGGCATCAAGAATGGACAAAAGATAGAGAGGTAGTTAAGAAAAAAATGCTTGAAAATTTTGCACATGAATTAAATAATAGATTAGAAGAATAATTATTTTTTTCTGCGCTTCATCATTACTTTTTCAATTCTATTAAGTTGTTTTTGAATTTCTTCAATTTCTTTTTTTGCTCGTCTATTCACAGCATAATCATATTCTGCTCTTAATCTATCTCTTTGCGCTGATCTATTTTGACTCATTAAAATTATAGGAGCTTGTATGGCTGCTAAGCAGGATAGAATTAAATTTAATAAAATAAATGGATAAGGGTCCCAAGTTTTTCCAAAAATAATCCAAGTAGTATTAATAGAGGTCCATATTACTAAGAAGATTATAAACCCAATAATAAATCCCCAACTTCCTGCCCATTTTGTTACAAAATCAGCTGCTTTTTGCCCAAAAGTGAGATGATCGCCTACATAATAATCTCTTTGCTTTTCTTTCTCTTTTTTATTCATTTTTTTATAAATCTAGAAGGCATTATAAATTTTATGGATAACTTTAAAAACTCTTTTATTTTTTTTTAGAAAAAAGATGGTGGAAATTTTTACTAATGAAGTTTTTTTAAGAAATCTTTCTTATCTAAACTCGAGAATAGATGAAATTCATGAAAAAAATCCTTTAAATTTTTCTGAAGAGATTGCTGATTTTATTAAAGATACTCTTCTTTTAAATATGCAATTAATTCCCTATCATGACATTAATTTCTTTTCTGAAAATTATTCTTCTCAACTATCTAACTTGGAAAGAACTCTTAAGCAAGATCCAAGACAAAATAGACAAGAACTCTTGTTTAGATTAATTAGTGATGCTCAGGATAACTCTCTTAGACATAAATTAAAACTTGCTTTGCATGGAGAGAGAACTGGGTTGTATGCAAAAGTTATTGCATTAGATTTAGGAGTAGACCCAAGAGAAATTCAAATTGCTGGACGATATCATGATTTAGGAAAATTACAAGTCCCCTCAGATGTTTTACTAAAAGAAACTAAATTGACTCAAGATGAATGGCAGTATATTTTTGAGCATCCTGTATGGAGTGAACGGATTTTAACTCCTTTTTATCATCATAATAATAGAATTCTTGAAGCAGTAAAATATCACCATGAAGACTGGTCTGGGCAGGGGTATCCTGAAGGAATTAGTGGTTTTGACATCCCTGTTTTTGCTAGAATTTTGAGAGTTGCTGATTCTTTTGATTCAATGACTTCTGAAAGACCTTTCAGCAGAAAAAAAAGTTTTGATGAAGCTGTTGAAGAAATTGAGAAAAATGAAAGCGGTTTTTATGACCCTCAGATATCTAGAAGAATGCGAGTTCTTAGAAAGATTTATGATTTCTTTCATAAAGCTGCTTAGTAAAATTGTAACTAAAAAGGGGTTACAAAATAGCAAGTTTTATAAAGGGAGAAAAATTAAATTTTTTATGAGTTTAGAACAATCATTAAGCAATGAGAATCCTGTAGCACCATGGGGGTATAATTTTTCGAGAAGACAAAGAAGAAACCCTGTTTTAGAGAGATATGAGTCTATTAGAAAATTATCAGAAGGTAAACAAGATGATTTTTTAAAAGAATGTTTAGAAAATCTTTTTGAAGATGCATTAAGATATGTTGAAATAGTTTCTACACAAAATTCTAAAATTGCTGCTGCTCGTGATTCAGATTTAAATCAAAAAGAATATTTAGAATTAGTAGAGAGATTAGGAAATTCTAGGAGAAGAAAACATCAATCAATAATTTCTCAAATAAATATGGTACACCGATTAATTTCTAAAGATTATGGAATTAATCCAGAAGTTGCTGGACTTGTTCCTGGATGTTACCAGCCTGAAAAAGGAATTTTTAGTGATGATCCCCAAGGAAATGACAGGCAAATACTTAAGGATTGGTGTTATGAATTAACAAGGGGGTATTATGATGATTAAGAATAGTAAAAAACTTTTTTTTAATCGAATGAGAGAATTAGAGCAGGAGTCTCCGACAAGATATGACGAGATGGTTGATGCTCTTCTTGAATATTTTACAGCTAAGAGTAAAGGAAATTACGAGAGACGAATACATTTTAATAGTGGTGATGATGCTAAAGAATTTTCAAGACGATACTCTGAATTAAGAAAACTTTTGATTGAAGACTCTGTGACAACTAAACTTCCTCTTCCTCCAGATCATTCTCAAACTTTTGATTCAATTATTGGAGATTATGTAGAGGAATTATTTAAACAAAATAAATAATTTTAATAACTCTTTTTTATTCTTTCTTTTATGTCAGAAGAATATAAAAAATTAAAATTTAAATGTGGATTGGAAATTCATCAGCAATTAGATACTCATAAATTATTCTGCAATTGTCCAAGTGTTTTAAGAAATGATGAGCCAGATTATACAGTTATGAGAAAACTTCATGCTGTTGCAGGAGAATCTGGAAAAGTTGATATAGCTGCAGAATATCAGGCTGGATTGAATAATACTTATTTTTATCAAGGTTATAAAGATACTAACTGTTTGATAGAATTAGATGAAGAACCTCCTCACGAGATAAATAAAGATGCCTTAAAAATTGCTTTGCAAATTTCAATTTTGCTTAATGCTAAAATTATTCCAATAAGCCAGATTATGAGAAAAACAGTTATTGATGGAAGCAATACATCAGGTTTTCAAAGAACAGTAATGATTGCAAGAGACGGTTATGTTGAGACTTCTAAAGGAAGAATTAAGATTGATGGGATTTTTCTTGAAGAAGATGCTGCAAGAGTTATAAAAAAAGAAAAAAATAAAATAATTTATAGATTAGACAGATTAGGAATTCCTCTTGTTG
>CAZBJC010000005.1:0-15948 GCA_964492145.1 Candidatus Woesearchaeota archaeon | reverse complement strand
TTTTTAAATTTTGGAAAGACCATTATTCAAACATATCCATTGCTAATTTAATTCTTGATTTTACATTTAAAGTTCTAGAGATTGGAACATCAGAAATCCCAGTCTTTCCTGCATAATCTGCTAAATCAAACATTGTAACCCCAAGAAGTTTTGCAGTCTGCTCCATAGAAATTCCATGTTCATAAATTCTTGAAGCTTTGTTTATTTTTGCTTTTGCAAAAACCTCCTGGATATATTTTTTTAATTTTCCAGAAATCTTGCTTATTGCTTTTCTTATTATTTCAAAATCTTTTCTAAAAGCTTTTTCTTTACCCTCTTTAATATCCTTTATAGCATTATCCAAAGAATTAATAGTTATTCTATAAAAATTACTCCATCCTTTCATACTTCTATAATTTTCTCTCTCAAAAATTTTTCCTAAAGAATAGATTATTACTGCTACAGCAATATTATCAGGATCTTGGGTTAATGAGGCAGTATTTGTAGTTTGATTGCTTAAGTTTTTTATTTCTGATGCATCATCTTTTTTTATTGCATTTTTTGTTTCTTCAAGAATTCTTAATATATTCTCTTTTTCATGCATATTATTTTATAGAAAAAAGAATATTTAAACCTTGATATTCTTATTAATTTATGAAGAAAGTTTTATTAGATACAAATTTTATTTTAACTTCAATAAGAAACAAAATAGATTTTACAGAAGATATAAAATTTTTAGGATTAGAAATTCTCATCCCTGAACAAGTTGTAAATGAATTAAAAAATATTTTAAACTCAAAAAAAAAGCTGAGATTTAAACAAGAATCAAAAATAGCCTTGAAATTAATTATTCCTTTTAAAAAAATTGACTTAAAATTTAAAAATACTGACAATGGAATAATTAATTTTGCAAAGAATAATCCGGATATAATTATTGCAACTCTTGATAGAGAAATAAAGAAAAAGATTAAAAATCCTAAATTAATAATACGAAATAAGAAAAAACTAGAAATTATTTAAAATGTCTTTACTTTCAAAAATCTCTGGAGCAACTACAACTCTTCAACCTGTAAGTTCTATTAAACCTAATCAGACTCCTTTGACTCCTCAGAGACAAACTGAAAATATTGCAGAGGTTTCTCAAGGAACAAGAGATTTGACTCCTGTTAAAAATCTTATGTATACATTTAAAGAAGGAGTTCCTTATGTAAAAGAAAATCCTCTTCTTGGAACAAATATAGATGAATATGCTTAAAGATAATCTTTTTAAAGCAACTTTTATTATAATTTTCAGATAAAATGTTCTATTTAACTGAGATTGAAGATTATGTAAGAGTAGAACCAAAATTATTTGGTTTGCCTACTTCAGAGGCTGTTGATAAACAGCTTCGAGAAACTTATAAAGAGTATTATGACAAAGAACTTGGAATGGTTATTTCTGTAGTTGAAGTCGAGGATATTGGAGAAGGTGTTATTATTCCAGGAGATGGAGCAGCATTTTATAAATCAAAATTTAAATTACTTGTTTGGAAGCCTGAACTTCAAGAATTAGTTTATGGGATTATTGCAGAAATAACAAATTTTGGAGCTTTTATTAGTTTAGGAGTTATGAGAGGAATGATTCATATTTCACAGACAATGGATGATTATGTAAGTTTTAGCAAAGCAAATTCTCTTACAGGAAAAGCATCTAAAAGAAGTTTAAAAATAGGAGATTTATGTCTTGCAAGAATTGTTGCAATAAGTCACAAAGGAAATGAACCTAAAATAGGATTGACAATGAGACAGCCTGGATTAGGAAAACTTGAATGGATAAAAGAAGACCTAATAAAAAAACAAAAAGCAGAAGAAAAAGCAATTAAAGCAGCTGAAAAAGAGACTAAAGCAAAAGGAGGAAAAAAGAAATAATGGCAAAAACTAAAGCATGTAAGATTTGTAATACAATTTTTGAAACAGGAGAAAAATGCCCTAAATGCGGTTCAAAAGAATATACAGAAGGATTCAAAGGAAGAATTATTGTTTTAAATCCTGAAAAATCAGAAATTGCTAAGAAATTAAATTTAAAAGAAAAAGGAAATTTTGCAATTAAAACCCGTTAATTCTAAAAAATGAATATAAATATAATTAAAGAAGAACAAAGCCCTTTGTTTAATAGAAAAGAAATTTACGGAATTATAGCAGAGAATGTAATTCCTAGTAAAAAAGATGTTGCAGAGTTTTTATCTAAAAAATATTCTGTTCCTATTGATGCAATTAGGATTTTAATGATTAAAGGAAAATTTGGAACAAAAGAATTTGAAATTAATGCTAATATATATTCCTCTAAAGAAGAAAGAGATAATCTTGAAAAAATGTCTGAAAAAGAAAAAAAGACATTAGAAACAACTGAAAAAAAAGAATCTTCTCAGGAAAATAATGAGCCAGCAAAAAGTGAAGAAAAAATTCCTGCTGAAAAAGAAATAGGGATTAATCCTGTTGAAGAAGCAAAAAAACTTGAAGAAAAAAAACAAGAAGAAGACAAAAAAGAAAAAGATAAATCAAAAGAAGAAAAACTAAATGAATAAATAAAATGGCAGGAAAAAAACAAGTAAAAAAAGGAAAAAAACCTCATAAAAATAAAAAAACAAGCAAGAAATATTCTAAGTATAAAATTGACGGTGAGAAAGTTACAAAAGAAAGATTCTGTCCAAGATGTGGTCCAGGAGTTTTTTTAATGAAAGCAAAAAACAGATTTTATTGTGGGAAATGTCATTATTCTGAATTCTTAGGAAAAAAAGAAACTGAGAAGAAAGAAGAAAGTAAAGAATAATCTAAAACTCAAATAAAATATCATAATTGGGCAATGTTTAAACATTAATAAGCCCATACATCTTTTAATTTTTATAATCATTAAAACCCTCGGAGAGTTTTCAAGTCAAACAAATAGCACGACCTGAACTCTCTCCTGGGCAAAAAGAGGTGATATTAATTAGAGCACACTCTGATATATAAACCTTTCGGTTTTGTTACTCTTATAAAATGACAAGAGGTATTATTTCTAAAGTGACAACCCTTCTTTTTAAATAAATTAAAACTTTTAGTAACTACATATTATTTTAGTAACTACAGAAGCATACAGATATTAAATTTACTTTGACAACAATCTTAAAAACTCTTAATTCTTAAAGAGAGAATGACAAAAAAAGAGGAATCTGTTTCAAAAATCAATCAAGAGCAAATTCATGATTTATTATTTAATCGAGAAATTGGATGGCAAGACATTATTTATGATTTAATCAACACAGAGCAATTAGAACCTTGGGACATTAATCTGACAATTCTTACAAATAAATATCTTGAAAAAATTCAAGAATTAGAAGAAGCAGACTTTTTTATTTCAAGCAAAGTGCTTTTAGCAGCGTCTCTTCTTTTAAGGATTAAATCAGAGGTTCTTCTTAATAAATACATCAAGAGTATTGATGAGATTTTATTTGGAAAAAAACAAGAAAAAGTTTATCATACAGAAAGAATTGAATTAGATGAGGAAATACCTGAATTAATTCCAAGAAGCCCTATACCAAGATTTAAAAGAGTTACACTTCAGGAATTAATGGCAGCTTTAAATAAAGCAATTAATACTGAAAATAGAAGAATAAAAAAAGTAATAATAAATAAAAATGCTTTAAGAGAGTCAGGAATTTCTCTCCCAAAAAGAAAATTCAGTATCAAAAATAAAATAAAAGAAATTTATACTTATCTTATTCTTTATTTTAAGGAAAATAAAGACAATAAAAAAATAACTTATACAAAACTTATTGGAAAAGAAAGAGAACAAAGAATTCTTTCTTTTTTGCCTCTTCTTCATTTAGAAAATCAAGGCAAAGTCTGGCTTTCTCAAAAAAATCATTTTGAAGAAATTGATGTCTGGTTAAAAAAAACATATTTAAAACATAACCCAGACCCTATAGAGGAATTAAAAAAAGAATTTGAAGAATTAGAAAAAAATAATAAAAAGAAAACTAATAAAATCAATTAACTTGATATAATCGCAGGAACTGCTTCTGCATATAAAGAACCATCTCTTTGAGATAATCTGTAAAATACTCCAGCATTACATCCTCTATAATGCAATTCTAATTTTAATTTTTCTTCTGCTTTTTCTTTTGAATTGCCTTTTGCAGGAATACTTACCTTTACTCTTTTGCATCTAAATCTTGCATTTTTCTCATCTGGACTTGCATAATATGCAAAACCCTCTTTTGTCTCTAATTCTAATTGTTTTAAATCTCCTTTGCTAAGATACACATGGTTTAAAATCCATTTTTTTCTTGAAGAATCAGCTCTTTTTTCTCTTTCAACTATCTCTTGCTTTACAGACAACTCTGGTCTAAATCTCTCAATTAATAAATCTAAAAATTTCATTTTTATAATCTTCTTTTTTCTCTGCTAAGTTTTCTTTCTAATTCCTCAATTATTGCCGTTAAAATCTTATTTGCTCTTTTAATATCTTCTGAATTTGTTAATCTTTTTTTAAAATCTGTTTCTTCATCATATTTATGGAAATCCTCCATCATTCTTTTAATTCTTTCATCAACAAATCCGCACACTATCCCTAAATCAACTGTCCCATAAAAACCCATAAACCATCCTTTTCTAACTTTATATCTTGGGCGGATAATTTTACCATTTTTAATCATTGAACTGTGCAGCATTTCTCTAGGAATTTCATCACTGTAGTTATCTTTAAGATTTCTAACATATTCAAGATATTCTTTTGCATCCATATTTAATCTCTTGCCATGCTGTTTATAAATGTTTTCTAAAAGAGTTTAAAAACTTTGCATTTATTTTTTTATAATGAGACTTGGAGTATTATTTTCAGGCGGAAAAGATTCTTGTTATTCAGCATATTTAGCAAAAAAACAAGGCAATGAATTAATTTGTTTAATTAGCATTATCTCTGAAAATCCAGATAGTTTTATGTTTCATACTCCCAATATTAAGAAAACAAAAAAACAAGCAGAGCTTATGAATATTCCTTTATTAATTGAAAAAACTAAAGGAAAAAAAGAAATAGAATTAAGAGACTTAGAAAGAGCAATAAAAAAAGCAAAACAAAAATATCAACTTCAAGGAATTGTCACAGGAGCTCTTTATTCAAATTATCAAGCTTCAAGAATTCAAAAAATTTGTGATAAACTAAACCTTAAAACAATAAATCCTCTCTGGCATAAAAATGAAATTAAATATCTTAAGGAACTTATTAAAAATAAATTTAAAGTAATGATTATTGGTGTTGCTGCCTATCCTCTTGATAAAACTTGGCTTGGACGATTAATTGATGAAAAATTTATCCAAGAAGCAAAAAAACTACAGGAAAAATATGAGATTCATCCTGCTGGAGAGGGCGGAGAATTTGAAACTTTTGTTCTTGATTGTCCTTTATTCTCACGAGAATTAAATGTTGTAAAGCAGAAACCTAAAGGAAAATCAAATTCTTGGAAATTAGATATTAATGTTGATTAAAACTCTATCACAACAAACTTTTTAAATAAACTCTTTTTAATTTTTTTATGACTCATAATTATAAATTAGAAGGTTCTGGAAAAACAACAAGAGAAGCAGATAAACAATTAAAAAAGGAAAAAAGCAATCTTGTTAGAAAACTTAAAAGTGCTGAAGTTTCTAAAGAATTAAAAATTGAAAGAACAGATTATGAAGCAGAATATGAACTTAAAAAACAAACAACGACAGAAGAGGGCTATCTTAGAGCTTTTTCAGTCAAGAGTTCTCAATCTTGGAAAGATGTTGCTGAAAAAGCAAAAGCACATGCAGATATAAGACAATATGATCCAACTTATACTGTCAGGCAATTTTTAAAATTAACTTCAGAACAAAAAGATACTTTAGCTGGCAAAAAAAAGAAAGGTGGACCTACAGCAGGAATAGAGGAACCTAATTCTTATGATTTCTTAAGCCAACTAAGATAATTATTAATTCTGATTAAAAAATATGGATTTTCCTAAAGAATCAGTAGAACAAGCAAGAGAAATTGTTTCTAAATATAGACAACACTCTCGTTCAAAAATAGGAATTGCATATCAACTTTACAACAGATATTTTTATCATATTAGTTATGGATTTAGTGAATCAATTAAAACAGGTAATTGTGGAAGATTTCTTCATGAAATTCAAAAAGAAACAGATTGTTACACCATGGCTGGCGTAGTTTATTTAATTGCAAGAGAGGCAGGATTAAATCCTCAAATCTTTTGGACTCAAGGAGCAAGGGATTATGATGAAGGTTCAAACAAAAATGAAGAAGGTAGAAATGATCATGCTTTTGTTGTAGTTGAAACAGGAAAAAAAGAAAAAACAATTATTGACCCTTTTATGAATCTTTTTGGAAGACTCAAATTTGATTTTGAAAATAATCAAATAGAAGTTTATGCAAAACAAGAAAAAAAGATTGTCTACAGGGATTATAGACTAATTACTCGTTTATCTGAATCAGAGTATCTAGAAAGATTAAGAAAAAACAGAACTCCTCAAGGAGGAAGAGACACATTATCTTCAACTCAAAAAGTTTCTGCTCCTGGAGGTTACCTTGTTTTTTTAACTTATTTCCCAAAAACTAATGAGATTCAATCTTCATTGCGTTCTGATATTGCTAAATTTAACTCTGACCCTTTTGAAGGAGCACATATTTTTGACTTAGTTTCTAAAGTTGATTCTGATGGAAATTTTTCTTTTGAAGATGGAAGAATTTCTGCTTATTCTGCTTCTGCATCTGGATGGACAGAGCACACAAATCCTCACACTTCTTTTGTATTTTTTTTAAGAGATGCAAAACAATTATTTGATCTTTGGGATGAATTTATAAAAGAAAAAGGGAGAAAAGCACCAATACTTAGGGCTTCTTCTTTTAAACTTGCAGATATTCTTAAAAGAGGGGGGTTTGAGGATGATTTTTCTTTACAAGCAAATTCTTTAGCAGAAAAAATAGCTAAAAAACATTGGAGCGAAGTTCAAGACTGGCAGTCTGAAGTTGTTAGAGATTATTTTTTAAGATGCAAAGAAGATGAAGTAAGCTATAAAATTCTTTTAAGAAATTCTCATAAAACTAAATTATCTGACAGAAGAAAAAGCAAAAAAAATCCTTATGGTTTTATTTTTTCAAAAAAAGAGCATGAAAAACTTATCCAAGAAGAATTTGAAAAATATGCTGCTTTTTCAAGAGAAGTAATGGAAAAAATTTTAGAAGAACATGCAATAAGAGCAAAAATAAAAAAAGGAAGCTCTTATCATGCTGAAAGAGAAGCAAGTAGAAAACTTTCTAAAAGAACAGAGCAAGGAAGATATTTTGCAAATATGTGGGGTTTTCATGGAAGTTCTTTTCCATTGTCATTTAACATTATGGCTGACAGATACTTATTTGAAAGAACAATTGATATGGATAATTCTATTTCTGAGTTAGAAAAAGAATTAACACAAGATGATATTTTAAGGGGAGCACAAAAAATATTTTTTTCTTTGATAATTAATATATGGCATTTAAGAGATGCGTTGTTTTTAAGACAATATAAAAGAGGATTGCAAAAAATTCTTAAGGGTTAGACAATTAAGAAAACCCAAAAAAGATATTTTAAATGAAAAGGAAGATTAACAATAATCATCAAAAGATTTATAAATATGAATATATCATAATATTCTAATATGGATTTAGATACTCAATGCGAGATGTGCAAGATATTAGCAAATCCAAGTAGATTAGCAATCTTAAATGTGCTTAATAAATCCCCAAGAACAGTATCAGAAATTGTTAAATTAACAAAACTTAGCCAATCAACAGTTTCTCAGCACTTGGCTATGATGAAATCAAGAGGAATTTTAGAGATTAAGAAAAAAGGAGCTTTTTCTCAATATAAAATTAAATATCCTCAAATTATGAAAGCTTTAAGTATTATGAAAAAGATAATTAAGAGAGTGAAAAAAGAATAATTAAATTTAAGGAGGTAAAAATGTCAAAAACAATCGAGATAACAAATGAAAATTTTGAAGATGAAGTGCTTAAATCAGACACACCTATTTTAGTAGATTTTTGGGCTCCTTGGTGCCAGCCTTGTTTGATGATGGCTCCAGCTTTGGATGAATTATCAGAAGAATTACAAGGCAAGCTGAAAATAGGCAAGCTTAATACAGAGATTCCAGAAAATCAAATGCTTGCTATAAAATACCAAATCCAGAGCATTCCAAATATGAAACTTTTCAAAGATGGTGAAGTGATTAAAGAATTTATTGGTTTGAGACCAAAAGAAATGCTAAAGTCAGAAATAGGCGAAGTAATTAATTTAGACTAAAATGAATAAATATGATTTAATAATTGTAGGAAGTGGTCCTGCAGGATTAACTGCAGGAATCTACTCTGCAAGATATAATTTAAATTTTTTAGTAATTGGAAATCTAGGAGGAGGAACAATCTCTGAAGCTCATAAAGTTTGTAATTATCCTTCTCAAAATAATATAAGCGGTTTTGAATTATCTCAAAAGATGATAAACCATTTAAAAGAACTTGGAGGAGAGGTTAAACAAGAAGAAGTGATTCAAATAAAATCTGAAAAAAATCAATTTCTTGTAAAAACTAATAAACAAGAGTATTTAGCAAAGAAGATCATTCTTGCAACTGGAAGAAAAAAACAAAAATTAAATGTTAAAGGCGAAGAAGAATTCTTAGGAAAAGGAGTAAGTTATTGTGCTACTTGTGATGCTGCTTTTTACAAAGATAAAACTGTCGCCGTAGTTGGAGGAGGAAATGCAGCAATTACTGCAGCATTATTACTTGCAGAACATGCAAAAAAAGTTTATATTATTTACAGAAAAAAAAGTTTTTTTAGAGCTGAACCTGCATGGGTAAAACAACTTGAAAAAGAAAAGAAAATAGAATCTTTGTTTAATACAGAAATCACAGAGATTCTTGGTGAAAATTCAGTAATAAAAGTAAAACTAAATAATAAAAAAGATTTAAAATTAGATGGGGTTTTTGTAGAAATCGGTTTTACACCTGATGAAACTTTTTCTAATATGCTTAAGTTAAAAACAGAAAAGGGATATATTATTACAGATAAAAAGCAAAAAACAAATATTAAAGGAGTTCTGGCTGTAGGTGATGCCACAAATAACTCTTTGAAACAAGTTATAACTGCTTGTGCAGAAGGCGCAATTGCTGCAACAACTGCTTATGAAGAATTAAAATTAAATGAATAGAATGAAATATAAGAGATACTTTTTTTATCTTTTTCTCTTAGTCATAATCCTTGTTTTTATTATTTATTTCTTCAATTCAAAGCAAAAAATTTCTTTTCCTGAGAAAAATTACTCAAAAGAAATTATTTTAAATATGCTTGCCCCGGGAGTTTATAATAATTTAAGTATTACTTTAACAGGAGATACAATTATCCACTCTCAAGAGCAATTAATAATCAATAATTCAAAGATTGACTTAAATAATCATTCTTTAATTTTTAGAGAAGGAAGCAAAGGAGAAATAAGAAATTCTATTATTCTAAATGCAAGTGAAGAATACTGGGATGGATATGTCAGCAGACATCCAGAAGAGATGGAAAATATTATGAGAAATGAGAATAAATGGGGAGTAAAACCAAGTGCAGGATTAGGAGTGGAAACTAATAGTTTTATCTTAGATAAGAGCATTGTAAAAAACTCATATGGACATGGAATTTATCTTTATTATGCAAAAAATCCAAAAATAACAAATTCTTTTTTTATTAATAATTCTTGGTGTGCTTTAAGAAGTGAAGGAAGCACTGAAATTTATTTTATTAATAATACTTTAAAAGCAAATGCATGGCAAAATCCTAGCAAAGTAGGATTTGCTCAAATAGATATTAATTCTGGAGAAGACTCAGTTTTTTCTTTTAATAAAGTTTTCAGCAAAACAGTAACAGAAGGAGCAGTAACTTTTTATAATCAAAAAAATTTAACAATTTTCAATAATGAGTTTGATGATGTAATTCTTTTAGACAAATGCAGTAATTGCGTAATTAAAAATAATTTTGCAAAAGAATTAAATCTCTTTGGCTGTGAAAAGATTACAAATGAAAATAATAAAATAAATAAAATTTCTGAATCAGAAAAAAGCGGGCCAGAAGCTTGGAGTTAAATTTTTAATTCTTTTTCTTTTCCTGTTTTCATGTCTTTTACTTTAAATCTTTTTGATTTTATTTCTTTTCTTCCAACAAAAATAACTTTGTTTATTTTATAAGAATTTGCATACTCTAAAGCTTTAGAGGGTTTTCCATAAAATATAGAAACAATATTTCCTTTTATTCTTAATTGCTGGGCTATTTTTATTGACTCTTTATCTTCTTCTAAAGAAATAATTAAATATTTCTCTTTTTCTCTCTCTATCTTTGCAATCTTCATTAATCTCTCTAAACCAAATGAAATTCCTGTTGATTGAGTATTATTAATCATATAACTTCCTCCTGCAACAATAGTTTCTTTTATTCCTTTTGCTTTAATTTCAAAAACACTTCCATTATAATAAGAAAGTCCTCTCACAACACTTGGAGAAAAAATAACTTTAACTCCATATAATTTACAATATTCTATTAAGCTAATTATTTTTTTATAACTTGGAAATTGTCTAAAGAATTTTTCTCCTTTTTTCAAAGAATCAATTATCCCTTCTGCTTTATACTTCCTTAAATTATTTTTAATTTCTTTTTCTGAAATTTTGTCATATTTATCAATTTCTCTAAGAACATGAAGTTTATCTTTTTCTTTTACTCCTGCATCTTCTAATATTCCATTTAATAACTCTCTGTTATTAATCATAATTATAGGCTTTATTCCAAGATTAGATAAAACATCTTTTGCAAGAGCTAAAATCTCTGCTTCATCTTTAATACTTGAACCAATAGTATCTACATCACATTGAGTAAATTCTCTAAATCTGTTTGAAGACACAGGTTCATCCCTAAACACTTCTCCTATTTGATATCTCTTGAATGGAAGTTTTTGATTTTTTACTAATCTCTTTAATTGAAAAGTTAATTCATATCTTAAAGCAAGTTTTCTTTTTCCTTTATCTTTTAATTTAAAAATATCAGAGATTGCTTCATCTCCAGGATTGTCTCCTTTGACAAAATCTTCATACTCTATTATAGGAGTTTCAACTGGCTGAAATCCATACCTCTCAAATAAATCCTTTATAATTTTTTTAAACTCTTGTCTTTTTTCAGCTTCTTCTCCAAGATAGTCTCTAAATCCTTTAACTATATCTGTTTTCATTTTATTTCCTCTTTTAATATATTAGTTATTTAAGTTTCTTAAATATTTGTTTCTCTGGGATGTCTCTAATTTCAAGGGCGGAAGGAGACTCAGATTTCATCTGGTTAACCTTCCTGTTGATTATTTCAAGGGCGGAAGGAGAGAATCGAACTCTCTTTGTCAAGATTTTATCCTTGATAAGCGTAGAGTCGATGTCTCGAATTTGAAGGGCGGAAGGAGAGAATCGAACTCTCGTCTTGCGGACCACAACCACACGTTCTACCATTAAACTACAACCGCCATGTTTTTCTAAATAAAGAACACTATAAAAAAGTTTCATTAATTAAGTTTATATATGTTTGTTTATCCTCTAAAATGTATGAAAAAACAAATTAAGAATCTTATAATTCTTTCAGGATTTTTTTTAATCTTATTTTTTTTAATTTTAATTAGTATAAAAACTCAATTTTTTTTAAAAATAGATTCTTTAATTAATTCAAATATTTCTTTAATTCACAATTCTTTTTTAACAAAACTAATGATCTTTTTTTCTTTAATAGCAAATCCTTTGCCTTTTTTCATTTTATTTTTAATTGTTTTTCTGATTTTATTTTATAAAAGAAAAAAACATGCTCTGATTTTTACTTTTTTTATAATAGGGGGTTTTGCTCTCAAGGCATTTGTTAAGGATTTAATTCAAAGACCTCGTCCAATAAGCTCTTTAATCCCAGTATCAGGATACAGTTTTCCAAGCGGACATGCATTAATATCAATAATATTTTTCACTTCTTTAATTTATTTTTTTAAAGATAATATAAAAAATAAAAATTTGAGATATACTTTTATCACAATTAATATCTTGCTGTTCTTATTAATTGGATTTAGCAGAATTTATCTTAATGTACATTGGTTTAGTGATGTTCTTGGAGGATTTTTATTAGGATTATTTTGGATAGGTTTTTCTATTTTATTTTTTAAAATTATTAAAAAATAAATTATTCTTCTTTAAAAGCAAGTGATTCATAGTTTTTCCAACAAAAGGATATTTTTTAATAATTCCTCAATATCAGACATATTTTTAAAATTAAAAGAGGTTTTTTAAATATTATTATTTATCTATTTTCATGAGAAAATATGAGCTTCTTTCACCTGTGGGGGATTTTCCAATGCTAATATCAGCAATAAATGCAGGAGCTGATGCTGTTTATTTTGGATTACAAGAATTTTCAATGAGAAAAGGCTCAAAAAATTTCACTTTAAATGATTTAGATAAAATAAAAAAAATCTGCTCTAAAAATAAAATTAAAACTTATCTTACTCTAAATACAATTATTTATGATAATGAATTAAAAAAAATAGAAAAAATTTTAAAAAAAATAAAAAATAAAATTAATGCTGTTATATGCTGGGATCTGTCTGTGATTCAATTATGCAGAAAATACAAAATTCCCTTTCATATTTCAACTCAAGCTTCTGTTGCAAATTCAGAATCTGCAAAATTTTATAAAAAATTAGGGGCAAAAAGAATTATTCTTGCAAGAGAATTAAATTTAAAACAAATTAAAAAAATCTCTAAAATAAAAGGAATAGATATTGAATGTTTTGCTCATGGAGCAATGTGTGTTGCAGTTTCAGGAAGATGTTTTCTGTCTCAGTTTTTATTTAATAAATCTGCAAATAGAGGAGAGTGTATCCAGCCTTGCAGAAGAAGTTATATTGTTAAAGATACTCAAGAGGGATATGAATTAAAATTAGAAAATAATAAAGTAATGTCAGCTAAAGATTTATGCACTCTTCCCTTTATTGAGAAATTAAAAAAAGCAGGGATAAAGAGTTTTAAAATTGAAGGAAGAAACAGAGACGCAAGATATGTTGATGTAGTTACAAAGATTTATAGAAAAGCTCTTGATAAGAGATTATCAAAAAAAGAGATTCAAGAATTATTAAATGAATTAAAAAAAGTATATAATAGAGAATTTTCTTCTGGATTTTATCTCGGGCTTCCAACTTCTAATGATTTTGCAAAAGTAGAACATAGCGCAGCAACAGAATATAAGCATTTTATTGGAAAAATAAATCACTATTATGATAAAATACAAGTTGCTACAATCAAATTAGTTTCTGACTTAAAGATAGGCGATAAAATTGCAGTTATTGGAAAAACAACTGGCATTGTTTATTCTGATATCAAAGAAATTCAAGTCAATCATAAAAAAATAAAAAAAGCAATAAAGAATCAAGAAATAGGAATAAAACTTCCAAAAGTTAGAAAAAATAATGAAGTGTATATAATCAAGAAAAGAAAAAATAAATAAAAAATTATGGATAAGAACTTATTTGAGAACAAAATTTATCTTCTCCTTCAACTTTAAGATAAATCTTTACATCTGCTTCTGTAGCTGAGATATCTGTTGTTATTGATATTTTTTTGCTTGTAACAACATCACCATCTATCTTTCCACTACTTGCACTATTTGTTCCATCACTGACTATGACTTCTGCTCCTCCAATCTCATCTGTACTTGAACCAAGTCCTCTTTCTAAAGTTACATTGCAAACTCCTCCAGAACATGAAAGAGATGTCGGATTTATTATTATTCCCATGCATTTGTCACTAATATCAATTGAGCCTTTTTGATGCTGAAGAATATTTGAAATAACTGCCCAAACAATTCCAGCCGCAACCAAGACAAACCCAATCATAATTATAGTCAGAACAATGCCTGAGATTCCTTGTTTGTTTTTTAACATTTTACCTCCTTTTATTAAATATAAAAGATATTATTTAAATTTATTCTTTATTAAATTCATTTAAAAGTCTAAAAAATTCATCTTTCTCAAGAGTCTTGTCTACTTCACTTATCCCAATATGCTCTTCCATTTTCCAAAATGCTTCAGGTTTATACCCTTGCTTTCTTAGAGACTCTATTGTTGGTAAATCTGGATCATCCCATCCAGAATATCTACCTGATTCTATTCCTTCTCTAAATTTTGTTGTGGATAATTCCATACCTTTAAAGTGATATCTTCCTAAAAAACCTGTCCAAGGATATTTTTTATTAAAAACTTCAAAAATCATTTTTTGTCTTAATGCATTGTCTCTGTGATCTTTTCCTCTTATTATATGAGTCATTTTCATTTCTATATCATCTACACTTACAGCAAGATTCATTAATGGCCAGACTCTGTATTTATTTCCCTGCAAAGCATGCTTTGTTAAATTAATTCTTGCAAGAGGAAAATCCCTCATTGCAGGATTTTTATGCTTCATATCTGATTTGAATCTTAAAACAGCTTCTCCAGGATTAAATCCTTTTTTGTCAAGCATTTTTTTCCATCTTTCTAAATTTTCTTTAATGCTCATTTTTCTGCAGGGACATTGTTTTTTTTCTTTTGCAAATTTTCTAAATTCATCTCCTGAACAAGTGCAGACATATGCCTTGTCTTTTTCAATTAATTTTTTTGCATAATCATAATAAAGCTTCATTCTTTCTGATTGAATTACAATTTCTGCAATTCCTTTTGATAACCATTTTGCTTCTTTTTTGATCATTTTATATGCAGGCTTGTAAATATTTTCAGGATTTGTATCTTCAATTCTTACATAAAATTTTCCTGTATATTTATTCACATATAAAATATTTAATGATGCAACAAGAGCATGTCCAATATGCAGAGGGCCAGAAGCTGATGGAGCAAATCTCATAATCACCCCTGTTTTTTTTACATCTGGAAGTTCAGGCAATCCTTCTCGTGTTTCTCTTTCACTTAATGAATCTTTTATTTTTTCAAATTCTTTTTTTTGTTCTTCTAAAGAAAGATTATTAATTTCTTGAACAATCTCTGAAATTTTTTTCCCATATTTTTTCATGTCTTTTTTTTCTAAGCCCTCATGAAATAAAGAAGAAACAATACTCCCTTGCTGGGCTTTTCCATTATGTGCAATTGCATTTTTCAAAGCATAACCTCTTATTTTTTTATCTATACTTTTTACCATAAATATCTAAATCTCCTTTCATAATTTTTATGATTGAACCATTCTAATATAGCTGAAATTATTTCTACTTCATTTTCAACTGTAATAGTATATAACAATCTCCAGCCTTTAGGCAAATCATACTTCCATAGGTTATTAATATGATACTTTTCAATATAAATCTTTGGGAATAATCTTCTTGGAATTTGTATTCCAAAAAAAGCATTTTGTTTTAAATCCTTTATTGCTCTTTTTAAGGATTTTTTTAATACATCATCGTCATCAAGAGATTCAAAGTCTTTTTTTAATTTTTCTGAGATAAATTTTACTTTAGAAGGCTTTATCATATTTTAATCTCCTTTTGTTTTGAAAGCATTTTTGCTAATTTAGGATTCCAAATATATGCAATTTTTTTATCTCTGTCAAATGCTATTTTATTTATATTTTCTAAATAATCCAAAACAATTAGATATGTTTGCCACATAACTTTCTTTGGAAGTTTTTTCCAGAGTTCTGTTTTATTAAATTCTCCTGAATATTTTTCAATTGTTTTTTCAATCATTAAGACTGTATTTAAAGTTGGAGAACGAATAAAAGGATTTTTTGATTTTAACATGATTTATTATATATCAATTGATATATAAATGTTTTGATTAATCCTAAATATAAATCAATAACCAGAACTAGATTTTTTCTCTTGTTTGATTCAAATATTCACTAGC
>CAZBJC010000004.1:0-18297 GCA_964492145.1 Candidatus Woesearchaeota archaeon | reverse complement strand
TTTTTGAAACTTCTTTTAAACGAGGAATCCAGAATAAAACTGCAAAAGTTCTTAAGACTCCACTTATAATAAAAATTATGATTATAGGTTTTAAAGAAACTGTGTGAAGATATTTTATAAGCAATGCTCCTAAACCAGCTCCAAAAAAACTTCCTAATCCAATAAACATATTTTGATAAGACAAAGCAAGCCCTCTTTTTTCTGGGCTTACATTATCATAAGTGAAATTTCCTGCTGCAAGATTAAAACCTGCCCAAGCCACACTTCCTACTATTGACGGAACTAATGCCAAGTATACTGGAGAAGGATATAAAATCCATAATAAAGGAATTGCAGGCATTAAAAAGGATGTAATTAAAAGAACTTTATAATTTCCATATTTGTCTGAGATTTTTCCCCAAAAATCTAATAAAAATAAAGAAACAAAACTTCCTGTTAAAGACACAATCATATAAACAGAATAACCTAATTTTAAATCTCTTAATAAATATACTGCAATCAATGAACCTGCAATAGCTGTGGCAAAAGATAAAGTTGCTCTATACCATGCAAATCTTCCAAAATTATTTTTTGGAGATTGCTTTACAAAATCCCAAAAAGAAAAATAATAACCTCTTTTTAATTTAATTTTTGGTTCATATTGTTTTCTAAAAATTCTAAATGACATAAATCTGCTGAGCATAGCAAGGATAAATAAAAGAATAAATCCAAGAATTGTTAAATTTATTTTTTTAAAATAATCAAGAGCAAAAGACGCTGTTAAAGCTAATACAATTCCAACAAATCCATGAATTAAACTTCTTTTTGCAAACCATCTTCCTCTGTAATCTCCATCAACTATGTCCCCCATCCAAGAAAACCAAGCAGGGCCTGCTATGCTTGAAATAATTACATGAAAAGCATAAGCAATTAAAATAAAAATAGGAAGGAGATGAAGCATTATTCCTTTATAGTATAATACTCCAATTAAAATAAATGGAATCCACATTAAAGTTTCTAGGAAAACAAAAGTCATGACTATTTTTTTTCTTGAATGTTTTTCTATCAATCTTGAACTAAGCATTTGGCTTATAGGACTTAATAATCCCCAAATAGCACCTAGTAAGGCAACAAGAGCACTGCTAGTGTTTATTGCAATTGCAAAAGGAGAAATATATCTGCTTCCAAAAGAAAAAGACGCAGTAGCAAAAATACCCTCTTGAATGCTTCTTCGTCTTGATTGATGTTTTAATTCTTTTATTCTTTTAGTATCCTCTTTTTGTTTTAAGCTCATTTTTATACCTACTCTTATGCAATAATTCTTTTAAAACTTGTTTTTTTGTTGTTTTTATGCCAGAGAAAATATTAAGGGGGATTTGGTGGAATAATATTCCAATTCCTGATGAAGAGAGAGTCCAATATTTTTTTGTGATTTTAAATGATTCAAGAGAAACAAGAAAATTAATATCAAGAATTGTTGAAATGTTTGCTCCAGTCGAGGAATTTCAAGAGCATCGAGGAGTGGTTAGAGGGAATCATTATGATCTTGTTTCTTTTTATTCTAGAAGAAGTTTTGAAAATTGGCAAAAAAGAAGAATTTATAAAGGAAATTGGAAAAGAAAAGAAAGACTTTATGAAAGAGCTAAAGAGGGGATAGAAGGGCTTGAAAATTATGTAATCTCTGAACTTAATAAGTAGATTTAAATATTATTTTTAATGTATTGTTTTATGAAAAAATTTTATATTACTACAGCAATAGATTATGTAAATGCAGAGCCTCATATAGGACATGCTTATCAAAAAATTATAGCAGATGTTTTAGCAAGATGGCACAGGCTCAAAGGAGAAGAAGTTTTCTTTTTAACAGGAACTGATGAGCATGGAAAAAAAATTCAAGAGTCTGCTGAAAAAGCAGGAAAAAAACCTAAAGAATTTGTTGATGAAATGTCTAAGAAATTTAAAGAGGCTTGGAAACTTTTGAATATAGGTTATGATAGATTTATTAGAACTACAGATAAAGACCATGAAAAAATTGTTCAAGAAATAATTGAAAAAACAAACAAAGCAGGAGATATTTATTTAGGAAAATATCAAGGATGGTATTGTGTAGGATGTGAAGCTTATTATAATGAAAGAGAAGCGCCTGATTTAAAATGCCCAATTCATAAAAAACCTCTTGTTAAAATGAATGAAGAGAGTTATTTTTTTAGATTAAGCAAATATCAAAAATTTTTATTAAAACTTTACAAAGAATCTCCTGAATTTATTCTTCCAAAAGAGAGAAAAAATGAAATAATTAACAGAGTTAAAAAAGGATTGAATGATTTAAGTATCTCAAGAACTAGTTTCAACTGGGGGATTCCTTTTCCTTTAAATAAAAAGCATATAGTTTATGTTTGGTATGATGCTCTTTTAAATTATTATAGTGCAACAAGGCAAAAAGGAAAAGAGAAATACTGGCCTGCTAATGTTCATGTTTTAGGAAAAGATAATAGCTGGTTTCATGCTGTTTATTGGCCTGCAATGCTAAAATCAGTGAATATAAAACTTCCTAAGACAATTTTTGTTCATGGGTTTTTAACTTTTAATGGGCAAAAGATAAGCAAGAGCTTAGGAAATTCTATTTCAATTAAATCTTTAGTTGAAAAATATAGTGCTGATACAATTAGATATTTTGTATGCAGACAATTTGCTTTTGCAGAAGGAAATGATGGAGATTTTTCAGAACAGGCTTTAATTCAGAGATATAATGATGAACTTGCAAATAAATTAGGAAATTTAGTTTCAAGAGTTAGTGGCTTGATTGAAAGAAATGGAGTTGAAAAAACTTCTAATAATTTAATTAAAAAAATTAATAAAAAAGAGATTGATAAATTAATGGAAAGCTTTCAAGTTGACAAAGCTTTGAATGAAATTTTTGCTTTTATTGATCTTTGCAATGAATATGTTCAAGAAAAAAAACCCTGGGAAACAAAAGATAAAAAAATTTTATTTGAATTAAAAGAAAGTATCTTGGAGATTGCAAGATTATTAAAGCCATTTATTCCTGAATCAGCTGAAAAAATTATTAAGCAATTCTCAGCAAAAAATATTAAAAAACAAGAAGTTTTATTTAAGAAAATATAAAATGGAAGGAATAATTGATTTTTCAGATTTTGCAAAGCTTGATTTAAGAGTTGCTGAAATAAAAAAAGTAGATGATATTGAAGGAGCTGATAAATTATACAAATTAGTAATTAATGTTGGAGAGTTAGGTGAAAGAGTAATTTGTGCTGGAATTAAGGAGCATTATTCTAAAGATGAATTAATGGGAATGAAAATTGTCATTGTTGCTAATCTTGCTCCACGAAAATTAAAAGGAATAGAAAGTCAGGGAATGCTCTTAGCTGCAGTTAATGACAATCATTCAAGAGTTTTATTAGTCTCTCCTGGGAAAGAGGCTGAACCAGGAATGAAAGTTAGTTAGTAAATTTATTTTTTTAATCCTATTTTTTGAAGAATTCTTGTAATTAATTTTTCTTTGTCTTTATCTGAATCATACTCTGCACCAACTAATTGTGCTGCAATTTCTTTATATGCACGAGCTACTTTTGATTTTGGATGAGTGTGCACTACAGCATCTTTAAGATTTAAAGATTCTCCAATAGAGATGTCTTCGGGAATCATTCCTAAAACAGGAACCTCTAACATATCTTTTACTGTTGTAGGATTCATTTCTATATTATTCTTTTTTACTCTTGTAACTATCACCCCTATTATTTTTTTATTAAATTGTTCAGCAAGTTTGATTGTCTTAAGAGCATCAGTTATTGCTGGTATTTCTGGATTTGTAACTAAAATTATTTCATCAGCTGTTTTAATTGCATTAATAGACTCGTCTCCTAATCCAGCTGAGCTGTCCATTATTACAATGTCTGAGACTTTCTTAAAATCTTTTTTATAAGATTTTAATTTTTCTGGTTTTATTTTTGATAATTCTTTAATTGATAATGACGACGGAATTATTTTTATTCCTGATTCATGTTCATATACTGCCTCAAAAACATCAGCTTTATCTTGAAGAATATGGTTTAAATTTATTGGAACTTCTGGAGAGCCTAAATGAACTCCTATATTTGGAGTTGAAAGATTCGCATCAACTATTAAAACATTTTTACCAAAATAATTCATTGCTGCTCCGAGATTAATTGCTGTAGTAGTTTTTCCTACTCCTCCTTTTCCTGATGTTATAACAATGATTTTTGACATTTTATCTAGTAAAAGAATTTATTCTTTACTTTAGAAGAAATTGTTTTGTAGTACTTATAAACTTTTCCAACATATCTGCATAAATTTTAAGCTGCTCTAAATTAACATTTATTTCTTTTCCTTGATAAAAAATCCTTAAGCATACATTTTTTCTAAATTCTCCAATTCTCTCCTGTCTTAATTCTTCGAGTTTTCTTAGCATTTCATAGAATTCTATGACTTCTAAAAAATTCTTGTCTTTTTTAAATAATTTTTTTACTTCACCTATTTTTCCAATAGGATTTGTAGGGATTGTTTTAATCTTTTTTTTCTTTTTTGTATGATTTAATATTTGCTCAATAGCAGTTTCTATCATCTGTCTCCATCTAAGAAGAAGATTTTTAATTACATCGCATGTTTTTGTGTATTTCAAACTAACATATAATAAATGGTCTGCACTTATTTTTTCTTGTATTATTTTATCCATCTAAAACCTCATTTAGAAGCACAGTTTATAAAGAAATTTAAGTATTTATATCTTTCTTCTTTGCCTTTTTTATTAGAAATTTATTTGTTTAATTCTATTATTGCCTCTGCTAAATCTTTTGTTTTTTCAAGAGTTTCTTTTGCTTTTTCTTCTGAAACTCCTGTTTTTTCAATTATTGTTTTAATATCTTCTTGTGAAATCCCAATTTCTTGTGTTTTTTCTTTTGATTCTCCACTAATTTGGAATATCTCGCTTCCTTGAATATTCATTTTTGTCACAGAAGGATTTTCAATTCTTATTTCATTTCCATTTCTTTTTTTAATAATAACCTCAGAAGCTTCTATTTCTTCTTGTTTCATTCCTAACTGTTTCATAACAGCCTGCATCTTTTTAGGATTTAAACTGCCTAATCCAAACATTTTATTTAAAAAATACTCCTAAAGAAAATCTAAAAATTACAATTAAGATTACAAATAATACTATATGTGCGGGTTTTAAATTAAACAAACTCCCATATTCTTCATTAAATCTTTTTAATCCTCCAAATCCTGAAGGAAGATTGATTGCATCTGACGCCATAAGTTTTAAAATAGAGGGTTGTTTAAAAAGATTATGGATTTAAAAAAGATAAAAAATTGGAATCCTAAAATAGAGAAAAAAATTGTTGAAAACTGGAAAAAATCTGAAATGTTTAGATTTGATAAAAAGACTAGAAAAAAAATTTACTCAATAGACACTCCTCCTCCTTATGTTAATTCTCCTGTTCACATTGCACAAGCAATTACTTATTGTTTTATGGATATGTTTGCAAGATATAAAAGAATGAAAGGTTTTGATGTTTTATTTCCTTTAGGATTGGACAGAAATGGACTTCCTATTGAACTTGCAGCTGAAAAAAAATATAATATTTCTCCTTTTAAAACAGGAAGACAAAAGTTTTTAGAATATTGCAGAAAATTAATTAGTCAAGGAAGTGATGAAACCAAAGATTCTTTTTCAAGATTAGGGATTTCTTTTACTTCTTATAAAGAAGGGAATCATCCTGGTGCAGTTTATTTGACTGATTCTCCTGAATACAGAAAATTAACTCAATCTACTTTTATTGATTTATATAAAAGAGGATTAATTTATGAGGATTCAAGAATAAGCAATTGGGATCCAAAGCTTCAAACAACAATTGCTGACTCAGAAATAGAATATAAAAATATTCCAAGTACTTTTAATTATATTAAATGGAAAGTTAAAGAAACTGGAGACGAGATTGTTATTGGAACAACTCGTCCAGAACTTTTATGCACTTGTGGAATGGTTATTTTTAATCCTGACGATAAAAAATATCAACATTTAGAAGGAAAAACTGCAATAACTCCTCTTTTTGGAAAAGAAGTTTTAATTCATGCTCATCCTTTAGCACAAATTGATAAAGGAACAGGATTAGTTATGATGTGTTCTGCAGGAGATTTAAGTGATATCCAGTTTTTTAGAGAGATGAATTTAACACCAATAATTGCAATTGAAAAAGATGGAACAATGAATAAAAATGCTGGTTTTTTAAAAGGCTTAAAAGTTAAAGAGGCAAGAGAAAAAATCATTAAAGAACTTAAGAAAAAAAATTTAATTGTTAAACAAGAGAAAATTACTCATAGAACACCTGTTTCTGAAAGAAGCAAAGCTGAAATAGAATTTATTGAAATGCCGGAGTTTTATTTAAAACAATTAGAATTTAAAAAGGAAATTAAAAAAATTGCAAATAAAATTAATTTTTATCCTAAATTCTCAAAGAAAATTTTAGATGACTGGATTAATGCAATTTCAATTGATTGGCCAATTTCAAGAAGAAGATATTATGCTACTGAGATTCCATTATGGTATTCTGGTGATTTAATTGCTCTGCCTAAACCAGGAAAATACTATCAGCCTTGGAAAGAAAAAGTTCCTTTAACAGCAGAAGTTTATAAAGATGGGAAGAAAATAGGAGAAGTTAAAGATTTTAAAGATAGAAAATGGAAAGGAGAGATTAGAGTATTTGATACTTGGATGGATTCTTCTATTTCAGAATTATATATTTTAAAATATAAACAAGATGATTCTTTTTTTAAAAAAGCTTATCCAGCTACATTAAGGCCTCAAGGAAAAGAAATTGTTAGAACTTGGCTTTATTATACTCTTCTTAGAGGTTATTTAGAAACTGGCAAGCTTTGTTTTAGAGATGTTTGGGTGCATCAACATTTATTAGATAGCAAAGGAAGAAAGATGTCAAAATCTCTTGGAAATAGAATTGACCCCCAAGAGGTTTTGAATGAATCAGGAGCAGAGGCTATACGATTTTGGGCTGCTATAGAAGGAGATTTGTCTAAACAGGATTTGAGTGTTTCTAGAGAAAAAATTCACTCAGAACTTAAAACTTTAAGCAAGATTATTAATGTTGCAAAATTTGTTTTATTGTTTGATAAACCTGAAAAAAAACCAAAACTTTCTAAAATAGATGAATTATTTATTGATTATATTGAAGATTTAACATTAGAATGTGATAAATCTTATGAAATTTATAATTTTAATTCTCCTGCGCAAAAATTAAGAGAGTTTTTATGGGAAACTTTTGCTTCTCATTATATTGAGTTGGTTAAATCAAGAGCTTACAACCCATTTAATAATTTTAGCAAAGAAGAAAGTGATTCTGCAAAATACACTCTTCATTATTTATTAGAGAGATTCTTATATTTGGTTTATCCAATAATTCCTCAAATCACTACATTTATTGCAAAAGAAAAAAAAATAGATCTGTTGAAATCTAAATGGCCTGAAGCTAAAAAAGGAAAGTCAAAAATAGATTTAGTAGAAAAAATAATAAATTTTAATAAAAAAGTCTGGAAATTAAAAAAAGAAAGAGGAATTAGATTGAGAGATGAAATTGCAGGAGTTGTGATTCCTGAAGAACTTAAAGATTTTCAAAAAGATTTAATTGAAGCACATAAACTTATTTAGTATAATTTATATATCTTCTTTTTTAATTATAATAAAATGAAATTAAGCAAAAATGAACTTGAAGAAAAAATAGAAGAATTAGAAAAATACAAAGGCAGACATACAGAATTAATCTCTGTTTATATTTCTGCAGGATATGATGCTAATGCTGTGCAAAGGCAGTTGGAAGCAGAAAAATCTACTGCTAAAAATATTAAATCTACTTCTACAAGAAAAAATGTTACAGAAGCTTTAGAAAAAATTGTAAGATATTTAAAAGGATTAAAAAAAACTCCTGAAAATGGGCTTGCTCTTTTCGCAGGAAATATTTCCAAGGTAGAAGGGCAGAGTGATTTAAGATTGTGGGATATTGAACCTCCTCTCCCATTAAAAATTAGATTGTACAGGTGTGATAAAGAATTTGTATTAGAACCTCTTAAAGAACAATTAGAAGTTTCTGAAGTTTTTGCATTATTAGTTATGGATAGAAAAGAAGCAACTATTGGAATGTTAGAAGGAAAAAGAATAGAAATTTTGCAAAAAATGACTTCTGGTGTTCCTAGCAAAGTGAGGGCTGGAGGCCAATCAAGCCAAAGATTTCATAGAATCACTGAGGGATTAACAAAGGACTTTTATAAAAGAATCGCTGATGAAATGAAAAAAATTTTTTATAATGAACCTCGGCTAAAAGGGATATTAGTTGGAGGGCCTATTCCTACAAAAGATGAGTTTTTAGATGGGGAATATTTGGCAACAAAACTTAGAGAAAAAGTAATTGGAAGAATTGATATTGGGGGAAGTGATGAATCAGGGCTTAAGGAACTTGTTGAAAAATCTCAAGATATTTTAGCAGGACAGGAAATAATTTATGAGAAAAAAGTTTTAGAAAAATTCTTTAAAGTTCTTGGTGAAAAACCAGGGCTTGCTACTCTTAAAGAAGAAGACACAGAAAAAGCTCTGCAATATGGGGCAGTTGATGTATTAATTTTGTCCAAAAAACTTGATAAGAAAAAAATTAAAGAACTTAAAGAATTAGCTGAAAACACAAGCTCAAAAATTGAGATAGTTTCAGTTGAAACAGAAGAAGGAAAACAATTTTATAATATGGGTGGAATTGGAGCTATATTAAGATTTAAAGTTAATTAAAAAAAGATGGAAGTTTCAAGCAAAACTCTTAAGGAAATTGAAGAAGCAAAAGAAAAAGAAAACTTAAGTATCTTGGAAGCGGTTTTTTTTATTTCTGGGAAATATCTCTCTATGCAGGAGCTTATTTCTTTAACAGATTTGAATCCTCTTTTAATAAAAGAATTAATTGAAAAACTTCAAGAAAAGTATAATAAAACTGATTCTGCAATTCAGATTGTTGAAAAAAATAATTTATGGAAAATGGATGTAAAGCCCGAATACCAAAATATTGTTAATAAACTTGCAACTGGAAATTCTGAATTCACTAAAGCTGAACAAGAAACTCTCGCAATTATTGCATATAAACAACCAATTAAACAATCAGTTATAATTAAAATAAGAGGAAACAAAGCCTATGAACATGTTAAAAAATTTTCTGATTTAGGGCTGATAAAAAAGAAAAAGCAAGGGCATACTCATGAATTAAGTTTGAGTGATGATTTTTATGATTACTTTAGTGTAGAAGAAAAAAATCCCTTTAAAAAAACTGAGGAAGGAGAGTAAAAATGGATTTTTATATTATAACTATTTATTTTTTAACATATCTGGGATTATTTGTTTTTGCATTCTATTCTTTGAGCTTATTAGATTATTCTAAGAAAAAAGAGAGTTTAAGAGAATCTGATGATAAGACTGTGACAGTTATTATTCCAGCATATAATGAATCTAAAAGCATTGAAAAAACAATAGAATCAGCTTTAGCTTCTGATTATCCAAAAGAGAAAATGGAGATTATAGTTGTGGATGATGGAAGCAAAGACAATACTTATGAATTAGCTAGAAAATTCACTAAATCTAAAAAATTTAGAGTGAGAGTTTATACTAAAAAAAATGGCGGGAAAGGTTCTGCTTTGAATTTTGGGATTAAAAAATCTCATAATGAAATTATTTTTACAATGGATGCTGATTCTTTTATTCAACCTAGAACAATTAAAAAAATGGTGGCTTATTTTTCTAATGAAAAGGTTATGTCAGTTACTCCTTCAATGGGAGTTTATAATCCAAAGGGAATTTTACAAAGAATTCAGCAAATAGAGTATTATTTAGGGGTTTTTTTGAGAAAATCCTTTGCAACTCTTAATGCTATTCATGTTACTCCTGGGGCTTTTTCAGCTTATAGAAGAAAGTTCTTTGAAAAATATGGAGGATATGATGAAAAAAATATTACAGAAGATTTAGAAATTGCATTAAGAATCCAGAGCCATAATCTTATTATTGAAAATGCTCCAGAGGCAGTTGTTTATACTATTGCTCCTAGAAAATTTAAAGATTTATTAATTCAAAGAAAAAGATGGTATGCAGGATTAATGAAAAATCTTTGGCATTATAGAAATTTATTTGGTGCTAAAACAGGGGCTTTAGGATTGATTGTTCTTCCTTTAGCAGTTATCACTGTCCCAATCTCAATTTTTCTTACAATGAAAATAGCAATAAAAGCTTTATGGGATTTAAAAAAAGAATTGATTATGTTTAATTCTATTAATTTTAAATTCTTTAGTTTTTTTGAAGCTAATTCTTATTTTTTTAAGAATTTTTTTGAGAAGATTTTTTACAAAGTGCTTACTGATCCTATTCTTATAATTGGAATTCTTTTTATATTGCTTTTGATTGTTTATCTGCATTTTGCAAAGAAAAAAATGCTTTATAAAGAGAAAGTGAAATTAAGCTTGGTGTTTTTTATTCTTTTTTACTCCTTGTTATTTAGTTTCTGGTGGATAATGTCTGCTATTTATGTGTTTTTTAATAAAAAAATTGCATGGAGGGATAAGAAATGACAAGAAAAATAGATTCAAATATTCTCTATCGATTAATAATTTCTTTTCTTTTAGCGACTATTGTTTTTTTAAGCATATTTTTTATTGCTAACAGTTTTTCTTATCTCAGTGAACAATCTATAATAAACAAAAATGATATTATCTTGAATGATTTAGATAAAGCAAAACTTCGCTTAGATAATTTTGTCTGTGATAACCAATTATTAATTAGTTCTTCTGAAGATTTAGATGATATAGGATTTAAAATTTCTATTTTAGAAAGAAGATTTGGAAAAAAAGATTCAAGAGTCTTAGAGAAAAAGAGATTATATTCTGATTTAGAACTTATGCATCTTGATTTAATTAAAAAATTTAACATTAATTGCAATTCAAATTTTACAACACTTTTGTTTTTTTATTCAAATGAGGAGAGATTCATTGATGAAAGTGAAAATACAGCTTTTATTTTGAGTTCTTTTAAAAGCAAAAATCCTTCTAAGATTATGATTTATTCTTTTGATTATGATTTAGATTATGATTCTGTAAATGAACTTAAACTCAAATACAATATTAGTTTTGTTCCAAGTGTATTAATAAATGAAAAAGATTTAATTTATCTAAAAAATATTATGCAATTAGAAAAGAATGAAAATTAGGAAATACTTGTCTTAATAGTATAATTTTTATTATATAAATATTAAAAAAGAGCTGTTTTCTTATTCTTGTATGGAATGCTTTAGATGCGGTGCTTCAGATGTAAAATTATTTGATGTTATTTCAGATGATGGAATAATTAAACTCTGTAAAAATTGCTTAGATGAAGAAAATGCTCCGATTATTCAAAAACCAGATGAATCTAAATTTCAAATGCCTAATAAAAATGAATCAATTTACAATCGTCTCTCAAAGATGGCAGGATTAGATGCTGAAGAGCATAAAAAAAATATTTTTGGAAGCAAAGAGCAAGAACAATTAAAAAAACAGGAAATTACTTTGAGAGATTTAGTGGATAAAAAATTTGATAATTTTGTTAAGGAAAAAATCAAGAAAAGAGATGATTTAATTGAGAATTTTCATTGGATTATTATGAGAGCAAGAAGAAATAAAAAATTAAGCATAAGCCAACTTGCTAAAAAAATAAATGAATCAGAAAAGATTATTAAAATGGCTGAGCAAGGAGTTCTTCCTGAAGATAATTATAATGTTATTCAAAAGTTAGAGACTATTCTTGAAATTAATATATTAAAGCCTGAAATTGCAGAACAATTAAAGCAAAGAAAAAAACAATTAGGCTTTGATGATATGACTGCGAAAAATATTACAATCTCTGACTTGCAGGAGATGGAGAAAAAAGCAGTTTTAAATTCAGAAGAGCCTTATTGGAAAAGGATAATGGCAAAAATTATAGGAAAAAAGAAAGAAAGGCAGACTTCAGATGATCTTGAAATAAATTCTGGGGAAGAAGAGGTGAAAAAAGAACAAATAAAAGAGAGTGTGGATGATTTAGAAAACTCTATGGAATTTGAAGAGGCTAAAGAGATTCCTATGGAGTTTAATAACACTGGAATGGAAATAGAGACTACATTAGACGAAAAAGACAAAAAAATACCTTCAACAGAATTGACTCAGAAAGACATAGATGATTTAATTTTTGGGAAAAGAAAATAGGCAAACTTTATAAAGTAAAATAATGAATTCTTATTATGGAAATTAATGTTCTTAAAGAATCCAAAGACGAAATCGAAGTTGAATTAGAGGATATTACTCTTGTAGAAATCTTAAGAGTTTATCTTAATAAGGATTCAGATGTTATTATGGCTGTTTGGAGAAGAAAGCATCCTACAGAAAAACCTGCCCTTTTAGTAAAAACTAAAGGAAAAACTCCAAAAAAAGCAATTAAAGATGCTATTTTAAACATTACTAAAGAATTAGATAAATTTAATTTGGATTTTAAAAAATTAAAATAATTATTTTTTGGTTCTTGTTTTTTTGATATTCTTGGATTTTGATTTTCTTTTAAGTCTTTTTTTAATCATTACAATAAAAATCATCAATAAAATAATAACAGTGATTATTGCTCCAATTGTATTCATCCACTGATTAATTACTTTATACAAACTTCCAAAGAAATACCCAATTCCTATATATGCTGCTGATTTTATAAATGATGCAGGTATAGAAAAATAAAGAAATCTTTTCAAAGGCATTCTTGCTATTCCTGCACTAATTAATGTTCCCATTCCAGCACCAGTAATAAATTTAGATGTAAAAACACTTTTTCCTCCATGTTTTTTAAAGAACTCATCAAATCCAAAAAGTTTTTCTTCTGGAATTTTTAGAAAATTAAAAATTCTTATCAAAATTTTTTTTCTTCCTAAATATCCTGTTGCATATCCTAATAAATCAGCAATAATATCTGCTCCAATAATAACAAGCAAGACATAATACCAATTTAGAATATTCATAGAAATAAAAACCCCTCCTATTAAAGCAACTATTGTTCCTTCAAGGATTGTTCCAATAAAGAGCCCTAAATACCCCCAATTTATTAAAAAACTCAGTATTTCACTCATATATATTATTGTTTACAAATGCTTATTAATCTAATGTTTTTTATTTTTTTATGAAAACAGAAAAAATTTCTACTGGAAGTTTTGATTTAAATAAATGGCTTTATGGAGGTTATGAAAAAGATGTTATAACTATGATTGCTGGGCCTCCTGGAAGCGGGAAAACAAATCTTGTTTTATTAGTTGCATGTTCTCAAGCAAAAAAAGGAAATAAAGTTATTTTTATTGATACTGAAGGAGGTTTTTCTATTGAAAGAGTAAAACAAATAACAGGAGAAAATTATAAGGATATCTTAAAGAATATTCTTTTGCTTGAACCAACTAATTTTGCTGAACAAAAAAAGAATTTTTCTGAATTGCTTAATAGGCTTAAGCAGGAACAAATTGGGGTGATTATTGTTGATGGCATGGCAATGCTTTATAGATTGGAATTAGGTGATGCTATTAAATCAAATGATGATTTTAAAATAAGAGAAGTAAATAAGGAAGTTGCAAAGCAGATGAGAGTTCTTTCTGAGATTGCAAGAAAAAAGAGGATTCCTGTTATTATAACAAATCAAGTTTATGAGAAATTTGTTCCAGAAGAAGAATGGAGAAAAGGAATTAGAGGAAGTGTTAATATTGTTGGAGGGGATTTGTTTAAGTATTGGAGCAAATGCATAATTGAACTAGAAAATAAAGGCAAAAGAAAAGCAATTTTGCTTAAGCATAGAAGTTTGCCTCAAAAAGAATTAGAATTTGTTATAAAAAATAAAGGAATTTTTAAGAGAGGCTGGATATAATTATTTAACAATATTAATTATCCCAAAAAATTCCAAAGAACCTAAAATTATTGCAAGTATCCCAAATAACTTATACCATATTGGATTTAATAGAGTTTGTTGAGTATATCTAACTCTAACACTTTTTCTTTTAAATATTGGAAGAAAACTTATATTTGGAGCTATTAAAAGAATCAATCCAAAAATTATTATGTAAATTCCAATCATATCCATTTTAATTAAAAGAATTTCTGATTATTTAAGTTTATCTTTTTTATTTCATAAAAAAATATAAAGTTTGGATTCTTAAATCTTTTATGAAGAATATTAAATTTGAAGTTGTTAAAAAAATTGCAGAAACAAATTTTAAGATAAGAAATCTCAAGGAAATTTCAAAGATTGATTCTGTTTCTCCTCCAAGTGTTTTTATTGGAAGCAGATTAAAATATCCTTTAGTGAATGTAGGAATTATGAGCCCTTTAGAGGGCGATGATGATGCTTGGATATATGATGATGAAAAATACTGGGCAGATAATAATTTTGAGATTAGTGATGTTTTGCATTTGAGAAATAGTCTTCTTAATTCAAGATTTCAAAGCAAAGTAACTGACACAAGATTAAATAAAAAGTTTGTAAATATTGCACAAGAAATTGCCATTGCTTCTAAACCTGTTGATGTTGAAATTGAATTAAAAAATAGAGTTAGGTTTGGGAGAAACAAAGACCAGATTTTAACTCCTCATGGAATGAGGGCTCCTTTAAAACAAGCTAAGGTTACCTCAAATGTAAAAGTAGACAGGCAGGTTGATAAAGTAATTAATGATGAAATTAAAGCTTCTGATGCAATCAGCAGACTTTATGATAGAAATTTCACTGAATACACATTAAATAAAATTCTTTCAGTTGGAGTTTTAGGCTTAAAGAAAAATAAAAAACTTGTTCCAACAAAGTGGAGCATTACTGCAACTGATGATACAATTGCAAAGCATTTATTAAAAAGAGTAAGAGATTACAAATGGATTGAAGATTTTAAATTGCATTTTGGAGAATTTATGGGAAATAGTTATTTGATTTTGTTTTTTCCAAAAGTTTGGAGTTATGAACTTTTTGAATTATACATGCCTGGAAGTTCTTGGAATCCTACACAAGAAATTAAAGCTTCTACTGATTATGAAGGATTTGGAGGAAGAAAAACTTATGCATTCAACACAGTTGGAGGTTATTATGCAGCAAGATTGCCTATTCTGAGATATTTAGACAAAATAAAAAGACAAGCAAGTGTATTGGCAATAAGAATTGAAGGTCCAAGTTATTGGGCAGCTTTGGGGGTTTGGGTAGTAAGAGAAAGTGTTAAAAAAGCTTTAAATAAAAGAGGAATGAATTTTGACAGCAGAAAAGAACTAATTGAGTCTGCTAAAAAAATTGGAAAAATAAAATTTAAATTTGATTATGAAACTATTTTTCAAAGAAGCTTATTATTAAAAAAAATTAAAACTCAAAGAAATCTTAAAGATTGGTTTTAGAGATTCGATAACTTTATAATCTCTTCTTTGTATCTAAAATAAAGAGGAGGTGAAAATGGCTAAATTAACTGCTTGGTTAGTTACTCTTATTGGTGTGTTAATGGTTTTGCCTTTATTAAAGGTAACTGCACTCAATAATATAGCTGCCTGGCTTATTCCTGTTGCTGTTTTAGTAATTGGATTAGGTAAGCTTGCAAGAAATTATAAATTATTCAAAAAATAATTTAAATTTTTTAATTATTGAATTTAATCTTAATGAGAATTATGCAACTTCTTCTATTTCTTGCTCTAAGCTTTTTGTTATTTTTTCTTTTTCTGGAAAAATAATTTTCTTTTTTTTATCTTGCATTAATCCTCTGAGTTTTTTTCTTTCTTCTAAAAATTGCAGGGCCAAATCTTCTGCGAATCTCCCTCTTTCAAAATGAGATACCCAATATAAACCAACTCTTTCTAAAGCAAGATAAAGTTCTTGAGCAATAGGTATTGCTTCTTCTACTGAAAATATTCTTGATTTAACAATCTCACTTAAATAAGAAGAATACTCTTTAATTCCTAATAAACTTTTTTTTATTTCGTCTTCTGTGTAAGATTCTCTAAGTGTTACAGGAATGTGAAATTTTCCTTCAAGATGATATGTCATAGTTAGTTTCTTAAAAAAGAATTTATAAATGTTTTTGTTTTAATTTGTTACTATTTTAAAGTAAGTTTTTTAAATAGAGAGAATTAGTAATTTTTATGGTTAAAGTATTTTCAACCCAGTTTCCATTAAATAGAGCTGCAAGTTTAGATGATTTGTTAGAAATTGGAAAAAAATGGATAAGAGGAAGCCCTCATGCTCCTAATGAGTTCAAAGAGCAATTAGATGAATTAAGAGAATATGGAGATACTATCCAATTTAGAGGTTATTCTTTAGAGTTAAGAAAAATTCAAGAAAAAGACAAAGAATTTTTTGGATTAAAATATCATTATCCTTCTGAGGGAGAATCCTGGAATGTAAAAATGACTTCAGTTAGAACTCCTGAGGTTTGGGATGTTGCAGTTGAAGTAGACTATTCTTCTAAACCAGGAACAAGATTTAAGATTTCAAAAAAGCCTTACTTAGTTAAGCTTCTTTTAGAAGAAATAAAAGGTGGGGGGGATGGAAGTTTAAAAGTACAAAGTGCTCCTTATTTTTTAAAGGAGAATAGTGATGAAGAATTTGTTTCTGATTTTCTTTTAGGCGAGAGTTCTAATGTCATGCCTATTGTTTATTTAAGCAGAGGAAATTATAATAGTCTTTTTATCCCAACTCCAAAGGAACTTGCAAAGTTTTTATCTGGAATTGCTCATGTTTTTGTTGAACCCTCAAGACAATTTTCATTAAATTTAAAAAGAGAAATGAAAAGTAAAAATATTTTTGGGGGGGCTGTGGGAATTTATTGGCCTGAAATTCAAGAAAGAGTTTATTGGATGCCTGGAAGAGTTTTAAGCAAAGAGCTTCCAAATATTCTTTTTACCTCTATTGTTGAGGGTTTAATAACAAGAAGATTAAAAGAGGATTTGACTTGGGAAAATCTTCATGAACTTCATACAAGAAAAAAAATAGAACAATTAAGAAAAGAAAGACAAGAATCTGTAAAAAAAATAAAAGAAGAAACACAAGATTCTATGGAGCAATTAAGAAAAGAAAAAGAGCAATTAGAAAGCGATGTAAAAGTGTATGAAGACGGAATATATGATGCTTATCAAATTAACGATGGTTTAAAAAAGAAACTTGAGGAAGCTCATAAAGAGATTCAGATTCTTCAATCAAGAGCAAGAATAAGAGAAGTAGAAAGAGAATCAGAGTTAAATCTTCCTGAAGGAGATGAACTTTATCCTGGCGAGAGATTGGAAGTTTTAAGAAATGCTATTGAAAGTGCTTATTCAGGCTCTCTAAGAAATTCAAGAAAAAGAAAGATTTTAGAGGGAATTTTAAAACAAAATCCAGAAAGTTCTAATGGAGAAAATTTAAAAGATGAAATTAAAAAACTTTTTTCAGGAGCTAAAAGATTTAATAAAAATATTAAAAGAAAATTAGGAGAATTAGGATTTAAAGTTGAATTAGCAGGGAGCGGGCATTATAAAGTTTATGCTCAAGACAATGAAAATGTTTTCTCAATGTTGCCAAGCACACCAAGTGACTATCGTAGTTGGCAAAATTCAGTTTCAGATTTTTTTAAAAAGTTCTTTTAGATTTATATTTTAGAACATAGTATTCTTTAAATATTAATTAAAACTTTATTTTCTATGGCAAAGGTTAAATTATCTCCTGAACAATCTATTCAGTATTATGAAGATGGAAGATTAGTTGCTGTAATAAACTCTGAGAATATTGACAGATTAAGCCCTGTTTTAAGGGATTATATAGCATTTATTCATCCATATGATATGAGAGGAGTTTTTACAATTCCTATAATTCCTGAAGATCAAGAAACAGATGATTTTAGAGTAATTGGAAAGATTGAAGAAAGAGAAAAGCAAGGAAATACTTTGGTTTTTAAGATAAGAGGAGTTGATGGAGAAAGAAAAAATGTTAGGATAATTTATAATGAGATTGATTTAGATAAAATGCTGGAGCAATCTATTTCATCTCAAAAAGGAACAACTGTTTGGGGGTTGATGCTTGGCGGTTTTTATGAATTTCCTAGATTTGAAGACAGGAGGGATAATGAAACCTTTGAATTTTAGAGAGATTCTTATGTTTGTTTTTTTCTGGATTATTGGATTATTTATTTGGGCGATTTGGTTAAATGGAATTTATGTCCCTATTTTGGGTTTTATTACTGCAATTATTTTTAGATTATTTATTTCTTTTATTAGAGTTAT
>CAZBJC010000003.1:15134-19406 GCA_964492145.1 Candidatus Woesearchaeota archaeon | reverse complement strand
TTTCAGAATTTTTATAATTTTCAGCTGAATCTGGAGAATCAAAAATTAAAGGTCCATAGTCAGATAAAAAGATTTTATCACCAAATTCTAATTTTATTTCTAATCTAGAAGATTCTTTAGACTCCATATTTGCGACTTTCTTTCTTTTGACTGTTATTCCATTTTTAGAATAATCCTCTAAAAAGTATTCTCTTGTTTTTGGATCATATCTAATGATTGCGTGTTTTCTTGAAACTTTTGGAGCATTTCCTGTAATAGATATGTCTGGATTAGAATCGTCTGTCTTTCTACCTAAAACATAAGAATTACCTGAAAGAAAATAAAGTCTTTTTTCAAAAAAATCATAAAGAATTGCTAAAGGTTTTTGGATTTTGCTTGACATTTTATTTAAGAGCTAATTCAAATAAAGATGCAAAAGCTTCTGAGAAAAATTGAGAATTAAGCCATATTGCTACATCATCTTTATCAGGATTATTAGATAAATAAAATAAAATCTCTTTTCTATCTACAATAAAAAATTTAGCATTAATGTTTGATTTCTTTATCTTAATCTTTGTTTTTTCTGCAATTTTTTTAATTAAATCATCACTTCCAGATAATGCGATTTTTATTTTAATATTTGATTTTTTAAGATTATTAAATGTTTGAGAAAAAAGTTTAATCTTTGAAATAAATTCCTTAGCATTTGTGCATATAATAACTTCATTTTCAGCATTTCTTAATATCTCTCTTAGATGAATAGAAATATTTGATTTTCCCTTTAAAGAAGCAGAAACATCTTCTCTTTTTACAGGATTTATTCCATCTCTATATAGATTTTCAAGTTCACTGTATTCAGAAGTGGTTTTTACTTTTAAAAGGTCTTTTATTTTATCCTCAGCATCTTTTTTTACATTATTTTTTAATTTTTCAAGTATAATATTAGGTTTAATACCTAAATATTTAACAGGTTTTCCAAGTTTTTCTACAACAAATCCCTTTTTTTCAAGACTCTCTAAAACATCATAAGTTCTTGACCTTGGAACTCCTGAGATTGTAGAAACCTCTCCTGCTGAAGCAACTCCTTTTCCAAGCAAAGCTAACCAAACTTTTGTTTCATAAACATTCAAATTAAAATAGTCTTTAATTTTATTTATTAATTCTTGTTTTAACATCATTTTTTATTCAAGTTAGGTAGTAAATTATGCTTTATAAATCTTACTATCTGTTACTTTTTAAGAGTGAGAACACTTCCGCTAAACAGAATTAAGTGAATAAAAACAAGAAAATTAAAACAGAAATCCAAAATTAATTGCTAATCCTAAGATTTTTGAATAAATTATCCAGCTTAATGCAATACCTAAGAAAATTCCTGAAGTTATAAAAGGCATGGCAGGATAAAATTTCTTTTTTTCTGAGAAAAAGAACAAATAACTAAGCCCAAAAATAGCACCTAAAATAACTAAAAGAGATGCCAATGGGAGATTATGCCCTGCTATTTTAACAAATCCAAAAGTTTTAAGCATTACTCCAGCAGCAATAATTGGGAAAATAACATCTCCGCCTCCTAAGATTGCTATATTTACTTTTACTTTCTTTTTTTCTAATTCTTTTGGATTTTTAATTTTCTTTATTATTGCTTTTGTTTTTTCATTAAGATAAGGAATAAAAAATCCAGAAAAAACTTTTAATTTATTAATTTGGTATTTTGCCATTTTTTGCATTATTCCTGAATGCCAGACAGCCCACATATCATAAACCGAAATTAAAAGAAGCAGGATAATAACAGTATAAAAATTAAGAATAGGGACAAAAACCGCAGCAATACCTGGATAAATAAATAATTCAGTAAGATTATGAATCAAGAAGCTTCTTTTATAAATCTTAATAAAGGCAAGAGGAAGAGCAATTATTAATGCTATAAGAGAGGAGTATGCTATTTTATTAGGAATAATAGAATTAAAAGAGATTCCCAATGCAATTATAATGACAATAAAAAACCACAGTTTAAGAAAAAACTCTGCTTTAAATCTCATCAAAAAAAACAATAAAGAAATAGCGATTATAAAAGCTATGATAATTGAAAGAAATATTTGATTAAATTCCTGGGGTTTTTCAATCTCAGGAGTTTCCATTCCAAAAGGCAATTCAGGAGCTGAGACATTTGTTAAATTACCTTGAATAATCTTAATAGTAGAATAATGATTCACAACAAAAAGTCCTATTAATTGAGTTAAAAGAAACATTAAGAGTATAATACCAGTTATTTTTAAAGAGTGTTTCATAGTTTATAAAATAAAAAATAGTTTTTAAATCTTGAGAATTATCGTAATCTCAAAGTCTCAAGATTTCTCGGAACATTTGTTTCAACTCTATTAACTTTATAAATTGCAGAAGCTAAATCTAAACATTTAGAAACTTCGCCATGATTAATAATAACTCTTCTTGGTTTGGGTCTCATATTATTAAAAAAAGCCATAATCTCATTTCTTCCTGAGTGTGCAGTAAGTCCGTTAATAGTATTAACTTCTAAATTAATTTCTACAAGCTCTTCTTTTCCATCAATAATCATTTTTGTTTGTTTAATTCCTTCTTGAACTTGTCTTCCTAAACTGCCTACTCCTTGATAACAAACAAAGATAATTGAATTTTTTTTATTTGATGCAAACTCTTTAAAATATTCCACAGATGCCCCGCCTACAAGCATACCAGATGTTGCAAGAACAATACAAGGTCCGCCTTCAACTACTTTTTTTCTTTCTTGTGGAGAGCCAACTCTTAAAAAAGTATCAGAAACAAAGGGATTTTTATCCTGGAATATTTGATTTCTAACTCGATTGCTTAAAAAATCAGGATAAGCTGTATGAATTGCATTAATATCCCAAATCATTCCATCAATGTAAATAGGAACTTTAGGAAGCTTATTGCTTTTCATAGCATCTTCTAAAATCAGCATTGTTTCTTGAGCCCGTCCTAAACCTAATTCAGGGATTAATACTTTTCCGCCTCTTTTTATTGTATTATTAACAAAATTAAGAAGTTCTTCTTCAGCTTTGAGTCTTGGAGGAAGAACATCTGCTTTTGAACCATAAGTTGATTCTGTGATTACTGTTTCAACTCTTGGATAATTTGCAACAGCAGGATCTAAAAGCCTTGATTTTCCATATTTATGATCCCCTGTATAAATTAAATTATGCAAACCATTTCCAATATTAATATGAACCAAAGAACTTCCTAGACAATGCCCAGAATTATAAAAAGTAATTCTTATGTCAGGAGTTACATCAGTCACTTCATTATAATTTAAACAAATACTATGCTTAACCATTTCTTTAATATCAGTTGAACTAAACAAAGGTTTTGAAGCTTGCTTGTATGCTACACCAATAAAATCAAGAGAAAGAAGAGCTGCAATATCTCGTGTTGGGGGGGTCATATAAACAGGTCCTTTGTAACCCATTTTATATAAATATGGAAGCAATCCAACATGGTCTAAATGAGCATGACTTATTATAACAGCATCAATTTGTTTTATATCAAATTCAGAGACATCTAAAAAAGGGAACTTATCTTTTCCATGAGAAGCAATATCTATTCCACAATCAAGAATAATTTTTGACTGAGGAGTTTGCAATAACAAACAGCTTCTTCCTACTTGTCTTCCTCCTCCTAAAAAAGAAACTCTTACCCATTCTTCAACTTTTTCTGAAGACCATTCTTTATAAATTTTTTCTCCTATTTTATTAAGAAATCGTCTTCTGTAATTATTATTTGCATAAAGAACCTCTCTTACACTCTCAGTTATTTTGCTTTTAATTGATGCAGCTCTCTGAATCTGAGGAGTCCATAAAGTTTTTTTTCTTATTTCATCTATTATAGAACCTTGTTTTCCAATAACAAGTCCTGGTTTTTTTGCCTCAATAACAACAATACTTCTGTGAAAGTCAAGAATAATATTTGTTATTTCTGCTTCTTCAGGAACAATCTGTTTTATTTCTTTTTCTACAAATTCTTTATCAAGGAGTATTTTCTGGTCAGCTCTTAGTTCTATTCTTTTTTTTATTTCATTAACTATCTCTTTTATTTTTGATTCTCCTTCTTTAAAGAAATTTTCATTATCTGTATAAAGAACTATATTTGCTCCTTCAAAACTCGCATCTGTGATTTTTCCAATTAATTTCTCTTTTATTTTTTTTAGAATGTCCATTTTAAATAAATTTTAAAGGATTATTTGAATTCTGATTCAATTTTTTGCTCAACCACTTTTTTAATTCCTTTTTTGGTTATAGTAAA
>CAZBJC010000003.1:11043-15034 GCA_964492145.1 Candidatus Woesearchaeota archaeon | reverse complement strand
CTGATTCAATTTTTTGCTCAACCACTTTTTTAATTCCTTTTTTGGTTATAGTAAAGATATCAATTCCATAACCACTTCCAACATCTCTTTGAGTTGAAGATTTTAAAGCTTCTTTTGCTAATTCTACTCCTTGCTCCACTGTCATATCTTTTTTATATTGTCTTTCAAGAAGTCCTAAAACATAAGGCATCCCTGAACCAAAATTAGCATCATAGTCTTCTACTTGATAAACCCCGCCGGCAGGCTCAATAGTGTATAATTCAAAAGAACCATTTTCATTAAATCCTGCAACAAGAGTACCTACAATATTTGGGATTGCAGAAGGCTGTCTTATGCTTGAATAAGAGATTGAACCAGCTAGACTTGCTGATTCTCTAACTGTAGGGCGTGAATGAGATTTTAATTCTTTTAATTTTAATTCTGCTGCAAGTAATTTTGAAAGTCTCATAGCATCAGCAGCGCCTCCTGTCCAAGAAACAACAAGATAGTCATTGATTTTATTTACTTTTGGAAAATTCTTATTCATTACAATAGTCCCAGCTGTAACTTGCCTATCTGCAGCCATAACAATTCCATCTTTGCATACTATTCCTAAAACAGTTGTTCCTGTTTTAAGGATTGAATTTTTTAATTCTGTGTCCATTTTAAGAATTATCTAATTAAATCATTAGAATCTTTAGTATTTAAGAGAAAAAAGTATTTATAAGTTTTTTGGTTGTTCTTTAGCACTTATTCCATTTTCTTTTTTTATTTTAATAACATTTTCTACAAATCCTTCAATTTTTTGTTCATGACTTACAATAATCAATTGAGAAACATTAAGCTGTTCTAAAACTTCTCTCATCTTGTCTAATTGCTGCTCACTAAATCCATCAGTAGGTTCATCTAATATTACTAAATCTTTTGTTTTTATTTTGCTTAAAACAGAGTTAATTACTTGATTTAAAGAAAGCCTGTATGCTAAAGCGATAGCAGTTCTCTCTCCTCCTGAGAGATAAGCATAATCTAATTCATAATCTTGCTGTTCAATAATTGGAGTGAAATTATCATCCAAATGAACATTAAAATTTTCTGGCACTAAAATAGAAAACCATTCTGCAAAAAGATTAGAAAATTCTGATTTAAGCTTAACCATAACATTTTTCTCAATATACGAAATAACAGGAATAAATTTTTTATTTAGCCAATCTTCAAGTTCAGAGACATACTCTAATTGTTTTTTAATTTCTTCTGTTTCTTGAATTCTTTTTTTTAATTCATTTATTTGTCTTGAAAAAACTTCTATTTCTTTTTTTAATTCTGCCACTTTAATCTCTGCACTTCTTTCTTCTTTTAAAGCATCTTCATATTCTTTTTTAATTTTCTCAAAAATATTATCAAATTTATTTAATTCAAAAACAGAATTTTTTAAAATTAATAAATGCCCTTCAAGAAGCTCTAAATCTTTTTGAAGTATTGAGTTGTTTTCTTCAAGTTCAAGTATTCTTTTTTCTTTTTCAGAAACAGCTTCCATTTTTATCTTTAAAAGCTTTAATTCCTGCATCTTATCTTGAATAGAAGAAATTTCAGATTCAATTTGATTTATTTCTTTTGATAATCCTCTTTTTTCTAAAGTCAAATTTTCAATTTTTTTAACATTCTCGCTTATATCAGCTTCGAGTTTATTTATCACATTGCTCTTATGAACAGGACCCACATCCTGAAGACAAGTCGGACACATTTTTAAATCAAATATTTTGCTTTTTGTATTCTCATTTTCTTGATTTTTTAAACTCAGAGAGGTTATTTGAGAAGTAATTGTTAAATTTTTTTCATTGAGCTCTAATTTATCTTTTTTCTTTTTTTCAATCTCTTGCTCTAATCTTAAAATCTCAGATTCATTAAATTCTAATTGCTTTAGTTCTTTTATTTGCTCTTTTATTTTTTCAATTAATTTGGAATTATTTACAATAGAATCTTTTTTAGTCGAAATCATTATGCTTGTTTTTTCTATCTCAGACTGAAGTTTAGTTTTTTCTTCTATTTTTTTAGAAATTTCATCTTTTTCTTCTTCTATTTTTTTACGAGCTTCAGTTTTAAGAAATAATTCTTTTTCTACTGAGCCAATGTTATATCTTTTATCTTCTAATTCAGACTCTTTTAAAACCAAAATCTCTTTGTCTTGCTCAAGATTAATTGTCATTCCTTGCTTTAATCTTTTTTCTTCTCTTAATTTTAAGACAATTAAGGAAGTATTTTCTAGAATTTTTTTATATTTGTCGATTCCAAATACATGTCTTAAAGTATTTATTCTTGTTTCTGGGTCCTCAAGGATAATTTGCTTCATCTCTTCTTGAGGAGTATAAACTGTGAATTTATACAAAATATTTTGTTTTCTTGAAAATTCTTTAGGATAATTTAGAATTTTAAGAACAAGATTTTTTAATTCAGTAACTGATAGCTCTTTTTTTTCATTATCAATTATAATAGAGCAATAATCCTGAGAAATAGATTTTCCTCTTTTCAAAGTTCGTTCAATTATTATGTCTTTTCCATCAACTTCAAACTCGATTCTTGCTTTTCCATTTTCTTTTCCATTCTTTAATAAAGAAGAGCCTCTCTGCCCTGGCTGTAATCCAAATAATGCAAATTCAATTGCCAAAAGAATAGAGGTTTTGCCTGAACCAATATCTCCTGAAAGAAGAGTAGAACCTTCTGGAAATTCTATTTCTTGATTCTCATAGCTCCTAATATTTTCAAGATAAATTTTTTTTAATTTCATTTTAAAATTTTAAAATTTTTTTAGCTTCCTCTAATAATCTTTTATTAAATATCTCTGTTTTCTCACCTTCTTGTTTTTCAATTGAAAGACAATTAATTAATTCAGGAATAAGCTTGTTAAAATCAGAGGGATTTTGTTCTGAATAAATCTTTATTGTCTCTTCTTCTATATTTTCTGAATTTCTTACTTCAACTTCAAGTTCTACTTCTTTTGTCTTTAAATCATGAGTATTTCTAAGCATAAAATAAGCTCCTTGTTTTTTTGTTTGTTCCTCTATTTGAGAGAATTTTATATCTGAGTTTTTTCCATTTTCTAATTCTCCGCTTACTCTTAAAAGAACTATTTTATCATCTAAATCTCTCTGATTTATTTCAGAGATTATTTTTTCATTCGCTGTCAAAGCATTTTTTATTTCAATTGAAATGGATTCTATTTCTTTAATTTTTAATTCTATTTTTTGTAAATTTATTTTTGATGAAGTATCAACAATATAAAAACTTCCAAACTGCAATTCTTCTAATTCTTGAAAATTATTAGGAAAAATTGGCCCTGGATAAACAAAATTTTCATATTGAAAATCTATATGCAGATGTCCTAACGCATAATAATCAACTTTTGGGAGCAAAGTTGTCTCAATTGAATCAATTGGAAGAGTTCCTTTTGCTTTATCAATAGTTGTATGTAACATTAAAATCTTAAACATTCCAGGAGCATCATTTAATTTTATTCTTCTTAAATCTTCAATTTCTAATCCTGATTTTTTTCCAGGATATCCATAGATTGCTGTGTTTTGGATAATAGTAGGATTAAGGACAATTTTTTCATTTACTTCTTCAAAATCAGCTATGTTTTTGCAAAAACCTGCTTTTTCTAGAACATCTAAAAAAGTCTTTCCTGAAACAGAGTAATCATGGGAACCTGCAATCATAAAACAAGGAATTTTAGCTTCTTTTAATCTTCTGAATTCTGCAAAAGTTTCTTTTAAAATTTCTATTGGTGGATAAGCTGAATCAAATAAATCTCCTGCAAATAAAACAAAATCCAGATTAGAATTAATACATTTACCAATAGCTTTTTTAAAGGATTGGAAATTCAAATCCTGCATTGGCTGTTGTTTCCAGCCTCCTAAATGTACATCTGCTATATGAGCGAATCTTACCATGTTTTTTTAGATCCCCTGCTAATCCAAATCAATGCGATTATTTGAACTAGAGCAAATCTTGTCATTTT
>CAZBJC010000003.1:0-10943 GCA_964492145.1 Candidatus Woesearchaeota archaeon | reverse complement strand
TTTAGATTCCCTGCTAATCCAAATCAATGCGATTATTTGAACTAGAGCAAATCTTGTCATTTTTATTTTTTAGATTCCCTGCTAATCCAAATCAATGCGATTATTTGAACTAGAGCAAATCTTACCATCTTTTTATTAAAAAAGTTTATAATCTCTTGAAAATAGAAGGATATATAAAATTGAGTGTAATTCAATATAATAAAATGAAGTTTAATATTTTAATTTCAGGGGAAGCAGGAAAAGGACCAAATGTTTTAACTCATCTTTTAGGACGAGCCTTAGTCAGAAAAGGATTTTATGTTTTTTACTCAAGAGATTACCAATCTCTTATTAGAGGAGGAAATAATTTTAATGTCTTGACTTTTTCCAATGAAGCAGTGTATAGCAATGATTTCAAAGTTGATGTTTTAATTGATTTAGATGAAAAAGGGTTGGGAATACATAAAAAAAGATTAAAAAAAGAAACAGTGATTCTTTCAGGAAAAGAAAAAAATATGTTTTTTGCTGGAGAGATTTTTAAAATCTATGGATTAGATTTCAGTTTATTAGAAAGAGAACTTAAAGAATTAAAAGAAAGATTTGAAGAAAATATAAAAGAAGCGAGAAAAGGATATGAAAAACAAAAAAATATTTTTGAAATTGAAGTTCCTGATGTAGATATTATTCTAGAAGGAGAAGATAGATTTTTTATTAATGGAAGCAAAGGAATTTCTAATGGGGCAATTGATTCTGGATTAGATATTTATTATGCTTATCCTATGACTCCTGCGACTCCAGTAATGAATGAACTTGCAGCAAAACAAATTGAGAATAATCATGTTGTAATTGAATTAGAAAATGAAATTGCAGTAGCAAATGCAGGTGTTGGAAGTGCAATAACAGGGGCAAAGACAATGGTGGGAACTTCTGGAGGAGGATTTGATTTAATGACTGAAACTTTAAGTTTAACAGGAATTGCAGAAATTCCTCTTGTTTTTTATTTAGCTCAAAGACCTGGGCCTGGAACAGGAGTTGCAACTTATACTGCGCAAGGAGATTTAAATATTGCAAGGCATTCAGGGCATGGAGAATTTCCAAGGATAGTTCTTGCACCTGGAGACCCAAAAGAAGCAGAAGAACTGACAAGTCAGGCATTTTATTTTTCTCAAAAATATCAAGTTCCATCTATAATTTTAAGCGACAAACATCTTAGTGAGAGTTTTTATACTTTGGATTGGAAATCAAAAATAACTATCTCAAAAAAAGCAACTGAGTTCAAAAGATATAATAGTTATGAAAAAGACAAGGAAGGAAGTGCAACAGAAAATCCTGAAATTATTAAAAAAAATATAGAGGAAAGAATAAAGAAAAAAAGATTTATTGAGGAAGAAGCAGTTGTGTTTGAGCAATTTAAAGTTTATGGAAAAACAGATTCTGAAAATGTTATTATTTCTTGGGGAAGTCCAAAAGGAGCGATTTTAGATGCAATAGATGAACTTGATGTTAAATTTGTTCAAATTCTTTATATAGAACCTTTTCCAAAAGAAATATGGAGAGAGTTAATAGGAAAAAATCTTATTTTAATAGAAAATAACGCAACCGGGGAATTAGGTGAATTAATCAAGGAAAAAGCAGGATTTAATATTCCAGACAAAAATAAAATTTTAAGATATGATGGCAGAGCTTTTTTAAGAGACGAACTTGAGTTTGAGATTAAAAAGAGATTAAGATGAAAAATAATTTAGATACAAAAACAAAAAATACCTGGTGCCCAGGATGTTTTAATAACCAGATACTCGCAGGCATAAAAAAAGTTTTAGAAAAAGAGATTGCAAAAGGAAAAAAAAGAGAAGATTTTGCAATTGTTACAGGAATAGGATGTCATGCTAAAATTTTTGATTATATTAACTTAAATGGGATTAATACTCTTCATGGGAGAGTCCTTCCAACTTGCCTTGGAATTAAAGTAGGAAATCCAAATTTGAGTATTCTTGGATTTTCAGGAGATGGAGATGCTTATGCTGAGGGGATAAGCCATTTAATTCATACAGCAAGATATAATGCAGATATAAAATATTTTGTTCATAATAATCAAGTATTTGCATTAACAACTGGACAACCAACACCAACAACTGAAATTGGATATAAAGATAAAACAAATCCTCTTGGAGTAAAAAATTCTCCTTTAAATCCAATAAAACTTATGCTTGCTTCTGGAGCAACATTTGTTGCAAGAGTTTTTGCAGATTCAAAACAAATTGAATATGTTTTGAAAGAAGCTTTAAAGCATAAAGGATTTGCATTTATAGAAATTTTACAACCTTGTTTAATTTTTCATAAAGACATTGGATACAAGCAAAAAACATACTGGATAGATGAAAAGAATCATGATAAAACAAGTTTTGCAAAAGCATGGAAAAAGGCAGAAGAATTTGATTATAATATTACAAAAAAAATCCCTTTGGGAATTTTTTATCAAATTCAAAAAGAAACTTTTATTGATAAATGGCCTCAATTAAAAGAATTGAAAAAACAAAATAAAACCTGGAAAGACATCAAAAGATAATTCTTAATTGTAATTAATTTAATAAAGAACTTTTTTAATAAAAAAATTATGAGAAAATACTCTCCTAAGAAAATTCCTGAAGATATTGAAAAAAGAAGAAGATTTTTAGGCGAGTATGTTGGAAAAATGGTGATAATTCCTATTGAAGATGAATATATTATGGGAATCTTACATTATTCAAATCCCATATTTTATTTAAAAACTTCTAAAAAAAATAGAGTTCTTAATTTAAAAAATTTAGATGAAATACTTATTCAAGAGTAATCTCCCAAACATAAAGTTTCTCAAAAAATAAACTTTTTTGTGCAATTTTTTTTCTTTTATATTTCTGCCAATTAATATTTTTTGTTAAAGAACTTGTTAAAAGAATTATTTTTGCATTTTTCTTTAAATAATTCTTAGCTTGTTTTAAAAATCTATTAATTATTTCTGAACCTTTTTTTCCTCCTGTTGTTGCAAGTGCAGAAGTTTCGGGCTCATTTGTATCTTTTGGAAGATAAGGAGGATTAAAAATAATTAGATCAAAGCGAGGAAACCCCTTGATTTTCCTCGCGCTCCTTCCTCGAAGCATTGAAGGGCGACTTTTTTTCTGCACTCCTGTTAAAGTTGCATTTTTTATATTTTCAAATAAATCTGATTGAACACATTTAAATCCAAGAGATTTGCATTGTTTTACTGCATTAGGATTAATATCTGATGCAAAAACATTTTTCACATTTAAATCTTTAAGAATCTGAAGCTGAAAACCTGAACCAGAGCCAATTTCTAGAACTTTTTTGTTTTTTAGATGTTTTAATTTTTTTATTGCTTCTGATAATAAATATGAATCCTCTGATGGCTGATAGATTTCAAGCATTTTACACTAAATTGCTAAAAAAATTAATCAATTCATCTTTAAAAATAAATAACGCAACTAATCCAGAGATTAAAATAATTAACAAAATTATAAGCAAAATAATTTTTAATTTTCCTTTTGGTTTTATTTTTTCTTCATATTTTGAAATTTTTTGATTAGGAGTTTCTTGTTCTTCTTTGTTAATCTTTTGAGTTGGAAGATTCTTTGCTGGCTTTTTTATATGCTCTGGGATAGATTTTTCAGGATGAGAAAGAGGTTGAGAAGGGTGCTGAGAAAGAATTCTTGCAGCTTCTTCAATATCTTCTTTTTTATATCCTGCATTATAAAAACTCATCATTGCCTGTTTAAGAGAATAACCTCTTGAAAGAGCATTTCTTAACCCTTCAATTATTTCATTATTTGGCATTTTCAAATTTTAAGACTTTTCCATTAGAGGTGAGATGAGAGTTTTCTCCAAATTTATATCCTAATTCGGAGGCTAATTCAATTAAAGGAGCTTCTTGCTGAAGAGAACCATGAGCAGGGATTAGATGCTGAGGTTTTAACATTAATATTAATTCTCTCATATCTTCTTTGCTTCCATGTCCTGATACATGAACATCTGTTTGAACTTTAACTCCTTTAGCTCTTAATTTTTTGTCCATTTTTTCTCTTGCCAGAATATTTACTGGTGTAGGAATTATGCTTGATGAAAAAATTACATTATCTCCTAATTTAAATTTAAAAGGAGTTTCGCCTTTAACAATTCTGTCCATAATTGAACCAGGCTCTGCTTGATGCCCTGTGCAGACAATTAAATATTTTCCTCTATTTTTCTCAACTTTATTTAACATTGAATTTATTTGTTTTCTGTATTTAATTAATTTAATATTTTTTCTAAAAGGACACTTATTTACTTTTATTGCAGCAGTAACATATTTATTCAAGCTTCTTCCAATAAAAATAATTTGCCTTTTTGTTCTTTTGCCAAAATCAACTATACTCTTTAATCTAGCAATATGAGATGAAAAAGTTGTTACAAATAATGCAGAATTTTTATTTCTTGCAGATGAAAATGCCTCTTCTAATAAATCTCTTGCAATTCTTTCACTTGGAGTTTTTCTATCTGTCCCAGAATAAAGAGAATCTAAAATAAGTATTTTTACTCCTTTTCTTCCTAATTCTTTTAATTTTTTATAATTTGGAGGCTGTCCAATCACTGGAAAATCATCAAGTTTAAAATCAAGCCCGTAAAGAATTGCTCCGTCCTGAGTATGAATAACAGGAAAAACACACTGAAGAGTTGAATGAGTAGTTCTTACAAAATCAATTTTGTAATTTTGAGTTTTGCCTTGAATAACAAAGTTTGAATCGGGGGTGATAACTCTTTTTTTATTTCTTAGATTAATTTTTTCATCATCTAAAATAAGATTTAAAACAGCCATAGTAAAAGGAGAGGCATAAATAGTTGCATTAGGATAACGATTTGCAAGATAAGGCACAGCACCTATGTGATCTAAATGAGCATGTCCAATAATAATTGCTCTGACTTTATCTTTCCATCCAAGCTTGTCCAAAACTTTATCATTAGGCAAAGCTCCAATTCTTCTTAATTTTTCAATAGATAATCTTTCTTTTCTCTCTCCCTCTTCTAGCTCTACAATTGGGGGGAGATAAACTCCCATATCTAAAATTATGACATCCTCTCCTATTTTTATAGCAGTCATATTTTTTCCTACTTCTTCATATCCTCCGACAGTGCAAATTTCCATGTTATTTTTCCTCTTTATATAATTTAATAATTAGAGTTTAAAAATGCTTTTAAGAGTAAATCCAATTCCATTAAATTAATAAATTTGTTTTTCTTATAAAAAATATGAGATCATTAAAGCCAAGCATGCGTGAAAAAAAAAGATATCTTTATATTAAAGGAAAAAATTTAAAAAAAAATATTGAAAACTCTATATTAGATTTTATTGGAGTGTTAGGAATGTCAAAAATTGGATTAAGTTTTATTAAATCAAATAATAATTCTGCAATTATTTGTATTAATAGAGAGGCAGTCAATCAAGTTAGAGCGAGTTTTGCTGTCTGGCCAGAAAAAATTGAAGTTTTAAAAATTTCAGGGACAATCAAAGGATTAAAAAGTAAAATTTAAGATTCCTAATCTATAAAGAGCACATCCCACCCAGATTATAAGAATAAAATAAAAAGTTGTCCATACAAAAGAGATTGGAAAGATTTTACTAAATTTTGTTTTATTATACCATTTTTTCCAAAATAAAACAGTGAGATTGGCAAAAAGAGAATCAATTAAAAAAAGATACCAAACTATTGCTTCAAAACTCATGTTTATTTAAAGAAAATATCAAATATAAATCTTTGTTTTTAAAATACAAACCAAAAACCTTATAAAGACTAAATTATGAATATTTTCATAAAGAGAAAGGAAAAAGGATTAAATTTATTATAAAATTCTCTTAAAAAATAGAAAATGGATATGCCAACAGACATACAACATCAGGCTATGGGATATGACAGAACTGCAACAATGTTCTCTCCTGAAGGACATTTACTCCAAGTAGAGTATGCTGAAAAAACAGTTCGTCTTGGAAGCTCAAGCATAGGAATGGTTTGTTCTGATGGAGTTTTTATACTTGCTGATAAAAGAATAACTGACAATCTTGTTGTTTCAAAATCAGCTGATAAAATTTATGAAATTGATTCTCATATTATTGCAAGCATCGCAGGTATTGTTTCTGATGCGAGAGTTTTAATTGAAAAAGCCCAGATTCTTGCTCAACAACATAGAGTAACTTATGATTCTCCTATTGAACCAGAATTGATTGTTAAAGAAATATCAAATATAAAACAACAATTCAGCCAATATGGAGGCGCAAGGCCTTTTGGGGTGTCTATGATGATTGCTGGAATTAATAAAAAAAAGCCTGAATTATACACTAGTGATGTTACTGGAAATTACTTGGCATATTATGCAAATGCAATTGGAGAAAATGACGAGGAAATAAAAGGAAAATTAAGAGAAAAATATTCAGAGAATTTAACAATTAAAAAAGGTGCTAAGATTTCTCTTGAAATTTTTAAAGAGATTCAAGGAGATAAATTTGATATAAAGAAATTTGAATTAGTATTTATTAAAACTGACAAAGGCGAAATCATAAAAACAGAAGGAGAAGAAATTAATAAATTATTATAAAATGGTTAGTACATTAGCAAGAATTAAAAAAGCTGGGAAAAGATTTGAAGTTATTGTAAATCTTGAAGATGCATTGAAATTTAAAAAAGGGGAGATTTCTTCAATTAACATTGATGGAGACATGATTTTTTCTGATTCAAAAAAAGGAGAAAGAGCATCTAGTTCTGATTTAAAAGAAGCATTTGGAACAGACAACATAGATGAGATAGCTCAAAGAATTGTAAAAGAAGGCGAAGTTTTAACAACTCAAGAGCATAGAAACGAAGAACAAGAAAAAAAAATAAAACAAATTGTTGAGTTTCTTGCTGTTAATTCAATAAATCCTCAAACAGGAAATCCTAATACTCCTGAAAGAATAAAAAATGCTTTAGAAGAAGCCCATATAAATATCAAAAATGTTCCTGTTGAAAATCAAATAAAAGAAATTCTAGAAAAAATAAGCCCTATTCTCCCAATAAAATTAAAAACAAAAAAAATTAAAATAACAATTCCAGCTGAATATACTGGAAAAGCATATGGTGTAATCAGTGCTTATAAAGAAGAAGAAGATTGGAAAGATAATGGAAGCTTAGAAGTTATAGTAGAAGTTCCAGCAGGGATAGTAATAGATTTTTATGACAAATTAAATTCAGTCACTCATGGAAGTGCATTAACAGAGGAAATTAAAAATGAGTAGAAAAATAGTAGTTCCTGGAGAAAGCATTGTAAAAGGAGAAAATTATCTTCCTGGAGAAGGAACTGAAAAAAGAGGAGAAGAAATCACTGCTTTAAGATATGGGTTAGAAGAAGAATCAAATGGGCTTGTTAAGGTTATTCCTTTATCAGGAGTATATAGTCCACGAAGGGGAAATGTTGTAATTGGAAAAGTAGAAGACATCACTTTTAATGGATGGGTTATTGATATAGGAACTGCTCAAAGAGCTTTTCTTCCATTAACTGAAGTTCCGAGATATGTTAATAAGGATGCTTTAGAAGAAGTTATGGAAATTGGAGACATGGCAGTTGTAAAAATTTGGAGCATTAATAAAAGAGGAATTGATTTAAGTATTAAATCACGAGGATTAGGAAAAATTGAAGAAGGAATAATTATTAAAGTAAATCCAAATAAAGTCCCAAGAATTATTGGAAAAGAAGGAAGTATGATAAAGATAATAAAAGAGGAAACAGGGTGCAATATTACTGTAGGACAAAATGGATTTATTTGGATTAGAGGAAATAAAATCGAAGAAGAACTTTTAGCAAAAAAAGCAATCTTTTTTGTTAGTGAAAAATCTTTTATAGAAGGATTGACAGATGAATTAAAAAAATGGTTTGAAAAAGAAAAATAAAATGGCAGAATTTAAAAGACCTGATGGAAGAAAGCCTGATGAAATGCGAGAGATTAAAGCAAAAATAGGAATAATTCCAAATGCAGATGGAAGTGCAATGTTCTCAACAGGGGATACAATTGCTATCGCCGCGGTTTATGGGCCTAAAAAAATGCATCCTCAACATAAACAAAATCCTGAAAAAGGGGTTTTAAGATGCACATATACTATGAATAGTTTTTCTGTTACAGAGAGGATACGTCCTGGACCAAGCAGAAGAAGCACTGAAATCAGCAAGATTATTGAATGGGCATTAGAGCCTGTATTAATGTTAAAGAAATATCCTGGAATGGTTATAGATGTTTATGTAAATATTATTCAAGCTGACGCTGGAACAAGATGTGCAGGGATAAATGCAGCATCAATGGCTTTAGCTCATGCAGGGTTGCCAATGAAGAATTTAGTTTCAAGCATAGCCATAGGAAAATTAGACAAACAATTAGTTGTTGATGTTAATAAAACTGAAGAAGATTGGGAAGAAGGAGAAGGAGCAACCGATATTCCTATCTCTATGACAGGGGATGAAAAAATAACTCATCTTCAATTAGATGGAAAAATAAGCAAAGAACAATTAAAAGAAGTTATTGAATTAGCAAGAAAATCATGCAAGAAGATAATTGAAATTCAAAGAAAAACTTTAAAGGAGATTGAAAAATAAAATGGAGATGGAAACCCCAAAAATTACTGGCGATAGAATAAAAGAATTTTTAAGAGAAGGGAAAAGATTTGATGGAAGAAAACTTGATGAGTTCAGAGAGATAATTATTGAAACAGGAGTATCAAAAAAAGCAGAAGGTTCAGCAAGAGTAAAAATTGGCAAAACAGAAGTAATAGTTGGTGTTAAAATGGATGTTTCAGAACCTTATCCTGATTCTCCAGATAAAGGAAACTTAATGACAACAGCAGAATTGCTTCCATTAAGCTCAGGCAGAATTGAAATAGGGAGACCTGGATTTAATTCACTTGAAATTGGAAGAGTTATAGACAGAGGATTAAGAGAAAGTGGATTTATTGATTTTGAAAAACTATGCATTAAAAAAGGAGAAAAGGTTTGGACAATTTTCGTAGATATCTACTCTATTAATGACGACGGAAACATGCTTGATGCAGCAGGAATAGGGGCTGTAGTTGCATTAAAAAATGCAAGAATTCCAAAATATGATTCAAAAGAAGAAAAAGTTTTATATGGAGAATGGACAGATAAAAAAATTCCACTTACAGACCATATTCCAATATCTTTGACTATACATAAAATAGATGACAATTTAATTATTGACCCCACAAGAGAAGAGGAAGATGTTAGTGAAGCAAGAATGACTATTGGAAGTTATGAAGGAGTTATTTCATCTATACAGAAAGGAGAAAGTAGCAGTTTAAGTGTTGATGAGGTTAATAAAATTCTTGACATAATTGAAAAAGCTCAAAGCAAAGTATTTAAAAAAATAGAAAAATATCTAAAATAAATGGAAAAAGAAGGTTTTAGCAAATATGAGATTGCAAGAATTCTTGGAGCAAGAGCTTTGCAGATAGCCATGAATGCGCCTTTATTAATTAAAATAAAAAAAGAAGATTTAGAAGAGATAAAATTTGATGCTCTAAAAATTGCAGAAACAGAATTTAATTCAAACATTCTCCCAATATCTATAAAAAAACCTTTGCCTGAAAAAAAAGAAGAAAAACTAAAAAGAGCAAAAGAAATAAAAATCAGCGACGTAAAGAAAGAAGAAATTGAAAAAGAAGAAGAAAAAGAAATAATTGAAGAAGGAGAAATAATGGGTCTTGCTAAGCCTGAAGATGAAACAGAAGAGGAAGAGATTGAATAATCTTTAATTCTAAGAAAGTTTATAAAGAAAATTATGTTTTGGATTTCATGGTTGTTATAAAAAAAGTTACAGCTAAAAGTGTTCTTGATTCTCGAAAAGAAAAAACAATTTTAGTTTCTATAAACACTGATGTTGGCAATTTTTCTGCAAGCTCTCCAAATGGAAAATCAAAAGGAAAAAATGAAATAAAACCTTATAAAAAAAATCTTGAAGAAGATATAAAAACCTTAAAAGAATTCAAAGAATATTTTTCCAAAGAAATTATTGAAAAAATAGAAGATTTAAGAAGAGTTGAAGATATCTGTGACAGAAATCTTGGAGCAAATACTCTTTTTGCATTAGAATCAGCAATTTTAAAAGCTTTGGCAAAACAAGAAAAAAAACAAATATGGCAGTTAATTAATTCAACCTCAAAAAAGTTTCCAAGATTAGTTGGAAATTGTGTCGGCGGAGGAAAACATTCTGAAATTGAAAAAAAACCAGATTTTCAAGAGTTTCTTTTAATACCTGATGTTAAATCAGTAAAAGAAGCATATGAATTAAATAAAAAAATAAAAAAACAAGTAAAAAGTTTGTTGGAAGAAAAAGATAAAAAATTTCATGGAGAAACAAATGATGAAAATGCTTGGATGACTTCTTTAACAGAAAAAGAAGTTTTAGATATTTTAAAGCAAACTAAAATTCCTTTAGGATTAGATATTGCAGCCTCAAGTTTTTATAAAAGAAAAAAATATAATTATAAAAATCCTCTTCTAAAGAGAACAAAAGAGGAGCAATTGTTTTATGTAAGTAATCTTATTAAAAATTATAATTTATTTTACATTGAAGATGCTTTTGATGAAGAAGATTTTGAAAGCTTTGCAAAACTCTTAAAAAAATTTCCAAATTCTTTGATTGTCGGAGATGATTTAACAACAACAAATCCAAAAAGATTAGAAAAAGCAATAAAAATGAAAAGCATTAATGCAATAATTGTTAAACCAAATCAAATTGGCTCTTTATTAAAAGTCAAAGAAGTTGTTGAGATGGCTAAGAAGAATAATATTAAAATTGTTTTTTCTCATAGAAGTGGAGAAACAGAAGAAACAATTCTTGCTGATTTAGCTTTTGGTTTTCAAGCTGATTTTTTTAAATGTGGAATTGAAGGAGATGTTCG
>CAZBJC010000002.1:8329-24167 GCA_964492145.1 Candidatus Woesearchaeota archaeon | reverse complement strand
ATTTCCATTTGAATCAATATAACTATTATTATCTCCTGAACTATTTTGAATAATAAAAGAATTTGCAGGAGGGGAGTCACAAGAGCCTCCAGAAGTACAAGTTCCAGCAATTGTTAATGTTCCACTATCATAAAAAACAGCAATTTCATCATCAGAACTATTCTTAATAGTATAACTTGCATTTCCATAAGCTGTTACAGGGTCGACAATATAATCAAACTCAACAGGATTATCTAAGATATTTAAATCAAATACAGAGTAATTTTCATTTTCAGAAAGATTTGTCAAATAAACTTTATACCAATTTTCATTTGTGATATTATCAAATTCTGCTATTGTTTTGTTTTCATTTTTAGAATAAACTTTAATCTTAGCTGTTTTATTATTTAAAGAATAATTTATAGAACGAGCATAGATTGTGATATCATTTTTATTATTAAGAGATTTTTCAAAACTAACCCTAACATATTCTTTTTTATTAATTATTTCTGACCAATTATTGTCTAATTCTTTAACATTATCATAAATATCTGAAATAAACACCTTGTTTTCATCTAAGTGTTCAGCTTTAGTAATCTCAATTACAATTTCATAAGTCTGATTTGATAAATGAGGAACATTCCACTCTATATAATCTATAATAGAATCATCATTTTCATCAATAGTAGTAAAATCAATTAACTCTTTTGTTTGAAGATTCTTAATTTCATTTGTAACATTACTTGAATTATCATTTATAGAATAACTATTAGGAAGACTTTCATGAGATTTTACCCAATAAATCTTAATCTTGTCTTTTTTTGAGACAAAAATTTTCAAAGGGATTTTAGCATAAGCAAGAATGTTTTTATATTCTAGCTCATCAGGTCCAGTAATTGTAATCCTTTTCTTTTTCTCGCTCAAATTAGTTTCATAAATCATAGGAGCAGGAGTATAATATTGTACAATAATTTTCTTTTCTTTACTTAAATTAATGATTTTATTTAATTCAATTAACTTTGATTTTTGAGTTTCTGAGATATAATTTTCAATTTCACTCTCTAGAATGACCTTTCCTGTCTTTCTCCTAAACCATTCTTTAATTTTTGAGAAAAGTCCTTTATTTTTTCTTATATTTAATCCAGTTATTTTGCCAATACTTAGATTATTCAAGCTTTTTTCTTCTTGTATTTGTCTAAGAACTTCTTCAGGCTCCTTGTCAGTTTCTATACTAATATTTTCTGCACTTCTAGGAATCTCTATCAAAAGATTTTTTGTATTATTTAAATTAATTAATTTTATCCACTTAACAGGTTTTCCAACAATTGCCTGAGATTGAACTGTTGTAATATTTAAATTGGTGTTATTAGATGTTTGATTAATAGATTCATTTGAGGTTTGATTAGAAAAATTAAGTTCAGGAAGATTATACTCTCTTGAAGAATTAGAAATTGTTTTGCTCGCACTCATTAATTCTGTTCCATTAAAAACAAAACTAACATTTAGATTGTTTCCAGAGCTAATATTTAATTTATCTATAGGAATCTTAAAAGTTTTTGTTTCATCTCCAAGATAATTAGTTATTAGAATAACTTGATTGTTTTTAATTGTTAAATTAACCTCTTCACTAGAATTAAGAATCTTTGCTGTTTCTCCTTTAGATAAATTATAAATAAAAGGATTATTCACAGAAACATTTCCAGTGACTTCGCCCTCTAATTGCAGTGATGTATGCCCAATAAATTTTGGAAGAAATCTAAAAATCTTAATAAAGTAATTAAGAATGCTGTTTCCAGTTATACTTCTTTGCCCAGTAAGATTAACAGAGTTATTTGAAGTTTCTTGAGAGGTATTAGTCTGATTATCTTGAGTGTTATCAGGTTCAACAGGAAGAGTGTACTTTACAGGAGGATTTTTTGAACTAGAACTTTTAGTGTAAATTCCTAAGACAAAAGAAACATTTGGGAATTTATTTTCTGCAATTCCATATCCTAAACCATTTCCAGAGAGTTCTTTGTCTTTAATATAATAATTCCCTTTTATTTGAGAATCATTAATTAAATCATCTAAAATATAAACACTTTCAATTCCATCATTGTTAATTATTACTTTTGTATGTGCAGGGATAATCTCAGATTGTTGCAAAACAAAATCTAAATTTCCTCTTAGTATCTTTCCATCACTAGATATGTTATCTATACTTAAAATCGATTGTCCAGTAATTCTAAAGTTAGTAAAAAAAATAAAAAAGAAGAGAAGAAATAGTGAGACAAAACCCACTATTAAAAGTTTTTTAAGGGGAAAACTTGTTTTGGTCTTCTCTTCTTTTACACTACCTTTTTTTGGCAGATTAGTAGATGAAGAATTTTCACTTTCGAGATTTTTCCCAAGATAAGTAGAAACAACCTTGCCGTTTATTTTTTTGTTATGATAAATATAAGGGCCATAAATCTTATCGCCTCTTTTTATGTATCTCTTAAAGACCATTAACAAATTTTCCCCTTTTAAATTGTATAAAATATGGTAGTGTAACTTTTTAAATGTTGTTGAAAAAGAAAAAGTAAAGAATAAACTAAAATCATCTCCAAAATAGTATATAACTACAGAGTAGTTACAATATCGAAACATTTAAATACTAATTATCCTCAAAAAGATTATGAAAAATAAGAAAATTGTGATTATGTCTATAGTAATTGCATTAATAGCTCTATTAATTATAATCCTTAGTTTATCTTTTTTAATCTTAAACCAAAAAAATAAAAAGGCAAATGTTGAAAATTTAATTAATCCTTTTGGAGTTAAAGAATCTGAAAAGCAAGGAGAAACTATTATAAATATTCTTGAAGGAGACCATACAAATAAAAATAAAGAGAATTTGAGTGATGGATATCCTCATGTAACACTTTCAGATATTTCTTTTGATGAAGATACAAATTATTCTTTAGATTTAGATGATTATATTAATGATACAGGATATGCTTTATCTGAAATTAATTGGACTTTCTCTGGAAATCAAAATATCAGCATAATTATTAATAATTCAACACATATTGCAAATTTCAGTGCTCCTTTAAACTGGAATGGTTATGAAGATGTAACTTTTAGAGCTACAGATCCAGATGGAATGTATAATGAAAAAACAATAACAATAACTGTTAACCCTGTCGATGATGCTTTAATATGGAACACTCTTTTAGACAAATCAGTAGATGAAGATTCTCCAAATCAAACTATTGTTTATGAGAATATTACAGAACAAGCAATAGACCCTGATGATTCTGTAACTTTAACAATCCTTTCTTCTCATGCTCATTTTAATCTTGAAATCTCAGGGGATAATTTAATTATAAATGATCTTGAAAAAGACTGGTATGGAAATGAGACAGTAATCTTAGATGCTAATGGAATTCAAGCAAATTTCACACTCACAATCACTCATCTCTTAGATGACTGTAAAAAAATATGCTCATGGAATACTTGTTATGAATTTTGTGATTAAATAAAATGAAAAATCAAACACCAAATCAGGAAAATAACCAGCAAAAAGGAAAAGCTCCAGTAAGAGTAAGAGTTGTAGATAATACAGAAGCAATAAAAGAATTAATTATGCTTATGCATTTAAATGAAAGAGCCGGCAAAAAAGAATTTGGTGAAAAAAGTCCTCAAGTTAAAAAAAGAGCGACAACTTTGATTGGCAAACGATGTTCTCAAGTCTTAGAAAAAGTTTTAACTGAAGAATCAGAGCATCTTGGAAAATTCCCTTCACAAGAAGAAAGACAAAAATTATTAGAAATTGGAGGGAGAAAGCTTGAGGAAAAAATATTAAATGGCGAAGTAAATAAAGATAATCTGTATGATATTGCGTATCAAGTAGCAAAAGAAGAAGGAAAAAATATTTTAAAGGGAGAATATGAAGAAGAACCAGTAATTGTAGGACTTCCAAATCATGTTGAATCTCAAGAACCAAAAAATCATAGAGAAGATAATAATTATGAAACTCCTCAAGAACCTCATCCAAGAGAAATTCAAGATAATCATCCCACAGAAGAATCCTCTGAAGATCCAAGATTATATTTAAGAATCCGAGAGGTAGTATTAGAAAGAGCTGGATGGGAAATTGGGAATTTTAAACCTGAAGAAAATCAATCTGCAATCTCTGCTGTAGCATCAAGAGTATACTCTTTTTGTAAAGATGACGCAAAGATTTCCGAGATAGAACTCAAAAAAATAGTAAATAGAGAATTAAAAAGAGAATTTGATTTAGAAAATCCTCCTCAAAGTCAAGAAAGTTATCATCCTCAGACTGCATCTCAATATGCAGGAATTGAGGCAGAACCTAAAAAAAGATTAGGAGGACTTGGAAAACTTGTTACAGCAGGAGCAATTATTGTAACAGGATTAGTAGGGGGGCTAATATATAAATTCTCAGGAAAAGAAATACCTAAACATCAAAAACAATATTTTGAAACTGCTATTGAAAATCTTCCAAGAAGAGCTTTACCTATTCCAAAGCCAAAGACAAAAAACCAAAAAATAAAACAAAAAGAAACTTCAAAACCAAAAAATATCACAATAACAGGAATTACACCTGTTCAAGAACCAAAAACATCTGCTTTAAAGCATACTCAATATGAAACAAAGCCAGTTTCTACAAATAATTCAAAACCAAAAAATATCACAATAACAGGAATTACACCTGTTCAAGAACCAAAAACATCTGCTTTAAAGCATACTCAATATGAAACAAAGCCAGTTTCTACAAAAACAGATTATGAAACTAAAGAAACATCAACACAGGAAACTCCAAAAATAAAAGCCCCTTTACCTTTTCTTAATGCATTTCATGCTGATGAAAACAGAAAAGAGATTAAAAAGATTGAAACAGAAATGAAAAAATATAATGAAAAAATAAAAGAAATGGGGAAAAGATTTGAAGATTATGAAGGAAAATTAAAATCATCAGAACCAACTCCAGAACAACAAGCAAGACAAAATCTTTATAGAGGGATTATAATAGCAAAAACAAAAGAAAAACCAGTTATAAAGGGGAGTTCAAAACCAATAAAGCAGAAAACACATAAAGAAAATCTCAAACCAAAAACAAGAAAACCTATTTCAATAATCCCTTATGAATTTCCCTCAAAAGAATTGTCAATTTATGCAGGAAAAAGATTCAGCAATAATGGGGATGCTTCAATTACAGGTTTAGATTATAATCAGGAGATTGCAGACAGCAAATGGTTCTGGGGAGCATCAGGAAGGCTTTATGAAGGCGATAATACGACTAAAACTTCAACAACAATGTCTGAAATTGAAGCAAAAGGAGCCGAACTAGAAGCAAGATTAGGAAGAAGTTTATATCAAAAAGGAGCTTTTAGGATAAAAGGAAATGTAAATTTTTCAGGTGGATTAAATTATGAAGACGGATGGATAAAAGATACAAGCAGAGTTCCAGAAATGCAAACAATTCATAGAAAATGGTATAATACTAAAGTAGGAGCAAGAATAGATTTTGATTATAAAAAAGCTTCAATAGGAATTGGGGTTTCAAAACCAGTTTCAGGAAGAAATAATTCAACTCAAAAAACAATTAAATTTAAAATAAAGTTTTAAAATGACAATAAAAGAATTTTATAACAAAGTGAAGAAAACAGGAGCTTTAGCAGTTGCTGGACTTTCTGCACTTACTGGAGTAGGATGCGCAAGCAGAGCAAACTATGTTGCACCTTATGTTGGAGTAAAAACTCAGTTACAAAGTAAAGAAGACATAGGCCCAATAATGACTTATGGTGTAAGAGCAGGAAGCTCAAAAGATAATGAAGGATTTTATGTTAAAGCAGAGTATTTTGAAACACATGAAACAAAAACAAATGCTCAGTTAGACAGCACAGTATATAAGCTTGGAGCAGGGATTGAAAGAACAAAAGAATACCCAAGATGGAGATTAACAGGAAGACTTGGTGCAAACCTCCAAAGAGAGCATAATACAGGATTTGTAGGTCCAATGCCAATAAATGAAAATGAAACAGTGTTTGGTTTAGATGCAGGAGCAAGTCTTGAAAAAAGATTAGGAAAAAAACTAAGTTTTTTTGTTGGAGCAGATGTAGGATATAACATAGGTAGTGATATGAGTAATACAACAACAGAAGCAACTGGCAGTGTAGGTTTTAGAGCAGATTTCTAATAATTACTTTGTCACAATTTCTAAAGCATCTCTATTTTTTAAAACATAATCTTTTCCTAAAGCTCTTTTTGTTCTTGCATCAATTGCTTTAATAAAATTCTTTCCAAAATCTGTATGCAAATGATATGCAAAATCTAATGCAGTGCTTCCCTTTGGCATTAAAAAACAATCAGGAAGAATATTTCCTTTGCTGTCTGCAAGTTTATTTGCACTAGCAGGAAAAACAGCAATATATTGTAATAAATCAAAAACAGCTAGATTCAAAATTTCTTGAACACCTGTTCCTCCATAAACATCTAAAACACTTTTTTTTATCTTATCTAAAGCTTGTTTTTGCTTTTCATCTAATCTTCCAATTATTTTAAAATCATTTTCTCCAGGAATATACTCAATTAAACCTGCTTTTGCAGCCTCTCTTAAAGCAAGTTCTGAATCTGCACTGCAAGGATATATCATTAATTCAGGAAATTCATCTTGCATTTTTTTTATATTTTTTTGAGAATTAGGCATGTCACATTTATTTGCAGCAATAATCATTGGCTTGCTCTTGTTTCTTAACTCAGAAGCAAATTCCATTAACTGCTCATTGGTCCATGAACTTGGCTTTTCTGGCAAATTTAATTTTAATAAAACGTCTTTAACATTACTTTCTTTTACTTTTAATCCAGAGAATTGCTTTGCAACTGCTTCAGCAAAATTTGCATCTTCTAATTCTGCTTTTCTTGCAAAACTCTTCCAAGCTTTCATTAAAATATTATAAAACCATTTATTTAACTCATCTTCTAAAAATCTCACATCATCACAAGGATTATAATTTTCAGTAGGTTTTCCTTCAGCGTCTGTTGTGCCAGAAGAATCAACAATATGAATAAAGACGTCTGCTTCTCTTAAATCATCTAAAAACTGATTTCCTAATCCTTTTCCTTCAGAAGCTCCTGGAACTAAACCAGCAACATCCATTAAATCCACAGGTATAAATCTTTTGTGATTAATGCAAAATCCATGATTTGGATTGCACTGAACATTGAATTCTTTATCAATGCAATCAACTTTAACATAACCAACCCCATGATTTGCTTTAATTGTAGTAAAAGGATAAGAAGCTATTTCAACTTCTGCTAAAGTTGCAGCTTTAAAAAAAGTGCTTTTCCCAACAGAAGGCTTTCCAACAAGTCCAATTAACATGTTTTTTTGAAAATAGTAACATATTTAAATATATAGAAATATATATTCCATACCAAGTGTAACTATTTTAAAGTAGAAATAAAATGAAAAAACCAAAAGCAGTAATCATCGGTGAAAGTGAAAAAGCAAGAAGAAATCTAAAAGAAATATTAAAAAAACAAGTAAAAAATGAAACAGGGATAGATTTTAGAATAGTTACTGCTAAAGGTTGTAGATTAAACTCTGAGGGAGTTGTATATTTTATTTATGAAACACCAGAAGATAAAACAAAAGCTCCAAAAATTGCTGAAACTTTAATTGAAAAAGGGGTAAAGGCAGGAAAAGTTTTAACAACAAGAGGCAAAGAGCCTTATAAAGAAACAATGACTGAAGAAGGTTATAAATTTTTTTCTGGATGGCTTCCAAAAAACTCTGAAGAAGAATTTGATGAAGGGGAAGTTATAAGAAAAGTTCAAGAATTAAGACGAGACAGAAAACTTTTTCATCCAATAAGCTTAGGAATTATTGGATTAGGAAAACTAGGAAGACAAGTAGTTAAAGATGCAAAATCAAGAGATTGGCTTAAGGAAGTTCATGCTTATACTGGTTTTGTAAAAGGAGATTATAGTCTTATCAGAGCTCAAATAGGAATAGAAAGAGATGAAGATGAAAAAGTTCATTTTCACAGAGATTTAGAAGAGGTTGTAGAAGCTAATCCAGATATTTTATTAATCACAACAGGAGAATTTGGAATTCCTTATAAAAAATACAGCACAAGAAGAGACTTAAGAAAAAGATTGCTTGATGGAGCTATGCCAAAAGTAGAGCCAGTATTAAATCATGTTCTTAAAACAAATTTTTCAGGAATAATAAGCATGGAAGCAAATCCAAATGGAGATTTATTATATATAGCAAAACATAAAGGAATTCCTGTTGATCAATTAACTTCATTTACTCCAGACACTGTAAGACACAAAACTTTGCTTCTTGAAAAATTAAAAAGAGAACATCCTGATTTAAAATACAATGAAATTCACTTGACAGTGATTGGAGAACATGGAGAAGAAATACCTCTTTTATCTGAATGCACTGTAAGAGATATGCCTTTAAAAGAATTTGATAAAAGATTTGACAATCCAGAGTTTAGAGAAAGATTTACAGAAGAAGGAAGAGCAATAGGATTAAAAGTTATGCAGGCTGCTGAACGTCTCAAAGATAATTATGGGGGGACACCAGGAAGAATCTTAGAAGTTCTTGACGGAATTGCTCATCTTCAAGGAGAATTAAAATCATCTATTTATACTTACCTTACAAAAGAAGACGGATTTTTAAGTGTCCCGTCTAGATTAATTTATCCTTTAAGAGTAAGATTATATAATGGAACTATTGATGAGCTTACTAAAGATGAAGGAGTAAGAGAAGAAGTCAAAAGACAATTAAAAGCTCAAAAAGAATTTTCTAAACCTTATCTAGAAAAATAATTAAAGAAGAGTAATTATAAAAAAATATGGACGAACCAAAAATAATAGAAATACTTGAATCAATTGGTTTGCATAAAAATGAAATAATTATCTATTTTGACTTAATCAAATCTGGAAGTTCTGCAGCTCATGACATAGCAAACAGGACTAAAATTCACAGACCAAATGTGTATGACACACTTGAAAGATTAATTAAAAAAGGAATTGTTACTCAAAGCATTAAAGACGGAAGAAAAATCTTCTATCCAATCAATCCGAAAAATCTTTTAATTTATTTAAAACAAAAAGAATATGATCTTAAAAAAATAATTCCTGAAATAGAAAAAATACACAATAAACCTCCTGAAAAAAGAAGAGTGACAATGTCAGAAGGAATAGGCTCTTTTAGGATTATACTTAATAATCTATTGGAAAAAAATCAAGATATTTTTGTATATGGAATTCCAAAAGATGTTTCTGAAATTATAGGGGGATTCATAAATGAGTTTCATCAAAAAAGAATAAAAAAGAAAATCACAATGAAACATATTTATAATAGAGATGCAGAAAAAAGAATTCGATATTTAGAAAAAATGGAATATACTGAAGCAAGGTATTTACCTTCTTCTTTTGACACAAATATAACAACTCTTATTTGCGGGAATATTGTGCTTTTAAATTTCTGGGAAGAACCAATTTTTACAATTATGATTGAAAATCAAAATATTGCAGATATATATAAAAAATATTTTGACATAATTTGGGAAGAAGCAAAAGTTAGTTTTTAGAGTATTCTTAAAAAAGACTACACTTATTTATATAAAACCCCTTCTTATATAATATATGGTAAAAGTAACATCTCTCTGCACAAACTGCGCCCAAATAATGACTAATCCAATTTGTCCATCTTGTTTTACAAGACATATAGGATATTGGTTAAGAGATAAAAATTTGACTCAAAAAGAAATGAAAGACATCTTAACTGATTTAATTAAAGTTATAAATGAAGCTGAAGAATCCCCATCAGACACTTCTTGTATTGTATGCGGTGCCAAAAAAGTAAATCTTTGCACCTATTGTTTCACAAACAAAGCTGAATTAATTTTAGAAAAAAATCTCAGAGACAAAAAAATCATTGAGGATTTTAAAGAAGATTTTGAAACAATAATTTGGAGAATTTAATTTATTTTTTTCTTATTTTTTATTTAAGAAAACCTTTAAATATAAACTCTTTCTTGTTTTTTTATTAAGTAGCCTGCGTAGCAGGAGGCGAGGAATGAGCCTGTAGCTCTTTGCGAACGACTGTGTTTGGTGAGCAAGTGTAGCAGCAGGCAAAAACACTAAACGAGCCTGTAGCTCTTTGCGAATGTTCGGTTCAAATAAAAAAGGACGATGAGCAAGTGTAGCAGCAGGCGAGGAAACAAAGAAGCGAGCCTGTAGCTCAGTCTGGTCAGAGCACTGCTCTTATATGAGTGCAATCCTTTAGGGTTGTTTTCTCTTTTAGAATCTCTAAGAGAGGCAGGGGTCCACGGTTCAAATCCGTGCAGGCTCATAAAAAGGAGGTGAAAAATGGCATATGAACAATTTTTACAAGGAATAGCAGGAGGAAGTTTTGCTACACTAACAATTGGAATGATTATCTTTTCATTGTTGTTTGTTTTAGCAATTTACATTTATACTTCTCTTGCTTTAATAGCTATTGCTAAGAAAAAGAAATACAAATACCCTTGGTTAGCATGGATACCAATTGCAAACATTGCAATGATTCTCCAATTAGGAGGATTTCATTGGGCATTAGTATTCTTAATACTAGTTCCGATTGTAGGGATGCTAGCAATTTTAATTTTATCAATAATTGCTACTTGGAGAATATATGAATCTCTTAAATATCCTGGATGGCTTGCATTAGTTCCATTAATAGGGATGATACCTTTTCCTGCAGCAAGTTTCTTAGGAATGATAGCTTCTTTAGTTATCTTAGGAGTAGTTGCTTGGGGAAAGAAATAAATTTTTTATTTTTATTTTTATTTTATTTTAGCCCTGCAAATTGCATAAGGATTTGTTTTTTTAGTTTTTCCTGAAATTTTATCCTTATATAATTTAGATAATTTTCCTTTTTTTATTTTTTTATTAATCTCTTTCACACACTTATCAAGTTTTTTAGGCATAAAATATTCAAGAAAGCAAGCTTTAAAAACTAATTTCTTTTTAAAATTCTAAGCCCCCATAGTTCAGAGGCCAAGAATGCAGCCCTTTCAAGGCTGTGACCCGAGTTCGAATCTCGGTGGGGGCGCTTATTTTCAAAATCTCAAAAAAATATAATTAATTTTAAAAACCCTAAAATAGATTTTTTTATATGTCAAAAAAAAGAAGACTAGAAAAAATTATACAGAAGTTTATAAATGCAGAAGACGAAATCCAAAGAACTTTTGGAAACCAGTATATTCCTAGAAAAATAATAGAAGAAATTTATAGAAAGTATAATGAAACATTATACTAGATCTCTTTTATAAAATCATTAACAAATCCAAAATCCCCATCATCTAAAATAACAGCATCAAAATTCTTTTTAAAAGAATCTAAATTTTCATCAACATTCTCATTTAAAAAACCAGTAGAAACCAAAACATCAAAATCAAATCCTTTAATCATTCCTAAATCCCCTAATCCGTCGCCCAAAAGCAAAACATTTTTTCTGTTTTTTGTTTTAATAAGATTAACATCTACTTCTTTTTTATTTAAAACATGAATAATTTCTTTAACTCCTATAACTTTTTCTCCTTCATATTCTAAAAGATTTGCAATTACTATAATATTATCATAATAAACATTATTTTCTTTTAAAAACTCAATAATCATATCACCTACACTTGCAGACATTATCACTAAAGGAATATTTCTCTCTTTTAATATTTTTAAAAATTCTTTAGCTCCTTCTCGCAAAACTAAAAAATTCTCTTTTATCATATCTTTAACTGCTTTTTTAATTGTATCTTTATCTAATCCGCATTCAATTAATAAATCAAAATGTTTTTTCCACCATTCATACATTTTTTCTTTTTTTTCTTCAAAAGGAATATTAGGATTTATCTCTATAGGATGATATTCATCAAAAAGAGCATGAGCTTTAGAAGAATAATCTTTTGTTAAATAATTTCCATTTCTTAACCAAGAAATTAGAGATGAAATTCTTTTTCCATCAACAAAGCATTTTGTTAAAGTTCTATCAAAATCTGAAATAACATGAAAATTAGAAGCTCCTTTTTTGATTATTTTTTTCTTTTTTTCTTCAAAATCTTTTAAATCTGAGATAATTATATTCTCGGTCATTTTAAGCTATACTACCAAAGATATTAAAACAGCTTGTAATAACCCTACAAGCATCCCTATAACTCCTCCTACAAACTCAATAAATTTTAATTCCGTACTTGTAACATTTTTAACTATTTTTTCTAATTCTTCATCAGGCATTTTTGCAATTTCACTGGCAACTGAATCCTTAAAAAAAGTATCTATTTTTTTTCCAATAAAAGGGATGTTTAAAACTTTTTTAAAAGAAGAGGGCATAATTAAATGAGCATTTTCTGATATTTTCATTCCTATCTCTCTTTTATACCTTGGAATCAATCCCTGAAAACCCAAAATCTTTTTTCTTGGCCTAAATAAAGATAAAATAGCTAACCAGTTAGTTAAAAAACCAACTGCAAATCCTAAAATTATACTTATTAAATAAATTTTTATCATTTTATTTTTTTAACCATATATTCTCCTTTTTCTTTTTCAAGTTTATATCCTAATTTTTTATAATACTCTCTTACTCCAACTCCTGAAATAACTTTTAATTCTTTAATATTTTGTTCTTTTACAATTTTCTCAGCTTCTTTCATAAGCCATTTTCCTAATCCTTGATGTTGAGATGCTATTTTTAATTTTTGTCCAATCTTTAAAGCTTTTCCATAAACATGAAGCTCACGGATAATTGCAGATTTTTCTTTTAATTTACTTTTCCTAGGAAGGGGAGGGCAACTCAGTGCCTCTTTGGGATAAATTCTTAATCTCAACAATCCAAACAAAATATCTTCTTTGTTTCGTTCTTGTTTCAAGGACGAGACCTGGGACTTTGTTCCAGAGTTTACAATCTCTAAAAAAAATTCTTTTCCTCCAGAAGCTTTGTATTTTGTAATCTTTAATTTTAAATCTAAATTAATTTTCTTTTTTTTCCTTAAAGCATCCCTCAAAGCAAATCCAATTTCTCTGTATCTAATTTCTTTTAATTTAATTTTGTTTTTTCTAAGTTTTTTTTCAATTTCTGCGCGAAGGTCAATTCTTGTTGTCCCCGCAATAATATATTCAGGAGGAATCTCTCTCATTACTCTCATAACTCTGCAATATCTTGGAGTGTTTTTCAACATCTCAATTAAAATTTCTTCTGTTTGTTTCTTAGTGTAAGGTTTGTATTTCTTTTTCCAATACCAATTTTCTAATTCTGAACCAGGCATTACTTGGCAAGGATATAATTTTAATTGATCAGGCTTAAAATTTTCATCTGAAAAAAGTTTTTTAAATAATTTTAAATCTTTTTTAGGATTGCTTCCAGGCAATCCAGGCATAATATGATATCCTACTTTAAATCCGGCATTCTTTAATGCTTTTGTTGCTTCTATAACCTCTTTAGTTGTATGTCCTCTGTTAACTAATTTGTAAATTTTATCATCAATAATCTGGACTCCTAATTCAACTCTTGTAGCTCCCCATTTTCTCATTTTATCAATAAATTGAATGCATTTATCTGGGCGTGTTTCAATGCACAAAGCTACACATCGATGATTTGATTTTTCATTTATTTTTTTTGCCTCTTCAAGATTTTTAGAGATTTTGTTATTTAATCCATCATAACAATTTTTAATAAAATCTTCTTGAAATTTACTAGGATATTCTAAAAAAGTTCCTCCCATAATAATTAATTCAATTTTATCAACAGGATGATGCATTGCTTTAAATGCCTGTAATCTCCCTTGAACTTGTTTAAAAGCGTTATAATTAACAAGTTTTGCTCTCATAACAACTGGGCTTTTTGGGGTATAACTTTGAGGAACATTTAAATTAGGACAATAAACACACATTCCATGCTCACATTTTCTAGGAGGGAGCATAACAGCCACAGGGGTAATCCCAGAAATTGTTCTTGAAGGTTTTCTTACTTCGCCTTTTTTTGGAATAAGCATTTTATAAAAGCCCCATGATTAATCTCGCAACTTTTTCAGAATCATGTCTTGCAGTCATTTTTCCATTTATTTCTAATTCAAGAAGCAAATCCTCTTTGATTATATTTTCACCATCTAAATCAGGTTCAGCAAAAGAGCTTTCTTCCGCTTTATATTTATCGACAATTCTTTGTGTAGGTTTTTTTGTATTGCAGATTACATAATCGACTTTTTTTCCAATGTATTTTTCAACTTCTTTAAGAAAATTACTTACTTTAAATCCATAAGTTCCTTGCTTAGTGACTAAATTTGAAACATAAACAATTTTTGATTTTGAATTCTGCAAAGCTTCTTTAAATCCTTTTATTAAAAAATTTGATAATAGACTTCCATATAAATCTCCAGGGCATAAAACAATTAAATCTGCATTTCTTATTGCTTCTGCAGACTCATTATAAATATAAGCTTCAGGCTCTAACCATATTTTTCTTATCCACTCATTTGAATTTGGATAACTTACATTTTTTTGCCCTTTTAATAGAATTCCATTAAAAGTTTCAGCATAAAGATTAGAATTATCTAAAGAAGCAGGAAAAATATTTCCTTTCACTCCTAAGACTTTAGAGCAAGTTTTAACTCCTTTTGCAATATCGCCTTCAATATCAGTAAATGCTGTTAAAATTAAATTTCCCAAACTGTAATTTGAAAGCCCATTCTGTCCTTCAGGAAATCTATATTGTAATAATTTCATAACATCTTTTAATTCTGACTCGTCAGATAATGCTAAAAGACAATTTCTTAAATCTCCAGGAGGTAAAATCCCAAAGGCAGTTCTTAATTGTCCTGTATTTCCTGCATCATCAAACATTGAAACAACCGCACTCAATTCAACATCATATTTTTTTAAACCTCTTAGTAAAGTATATTGTCCAGTTCCACCGCCAATTGTAACTATTTTCTTCATTTTAATTACTAAAATAACAGATTTTTTAAGCTTAAAAAGACTTTTGTTTAATGAATGAACCCGCGCTAAAGCGCGAGATATCAAGGATTAAAAAACTAAAAAAATGTTAATAACAAAAAACCAGCAAGGAGTTTCTCAATGCTATTCAGAGAATTGTAAGTTAATAAAATTAAATTTTGAGGTTAGCGGCGATTTCTCTCCAAGCTTAAAAACTTGGGTATCCTTGCCGCAGATGTAATGAAAAATCAAAAAGAAATCTGGGATAAAATCGCTCCTGAATGGCATGAATTTAAAAAAATTCCTGCTAAACATGTAATTGAATTTTTAAAAAAACAATCTGGAAATATCCTTGATTTAGGCTCTGGTTCAGGAAGAAATCTTATAAAAATTAAAAAAGGAAAAATGTATTTAATTGATTTTTCAGAAGAGATGATTAAATTAGCAAAACAAAAAGCAAAAAAATTAAAAATTTCTGCAGAATTTTCAATTTCAGATTTAGCAAAACTTCCTTATAAAGACAATTTTTTTGATTCTGCAATTTGTATTTCTTCTTTGCATTGTTTAAAACCTCAAGAACAAAAAAAAGCAATTAAAGAACTTTATAGAGTTTTAAAACCAAATGCAAAAGCTTTAATTGGAGTGTGGAATAAAAACTCTAAAAGATTTAAAAATTCTCTAAAAGAAAAATTAATTGCATGGAGAGATAAAGGAAAAAGATATTATTATTTATTTGATGAAAAAGAAATTCATAATCTCTTTAAAAAAATTGGTTTTAAAATACTCTCAACACATAACTCAGAAATGATGATAAATTTTATTGCTAAAAAATAAATATTATATTCATCATTTTTGTGATATCAACAGGAGGCAATTAAAAGATATT
>CAZBJC010000002.1:0-8229 GCA_964492145.1 Candidatus Woesearchaeota archaeon | reverse complement strand
TAAATATTATATTCATCATTTTTGTGATATCAACAGGAGGCAATTAAAAGATATTACGCTTCAGAGTTTAGAGGAGAGAGTTTTAGGCCTTGTTTCTTTGTATGCTCTTGAAAACAATCCTTTTACAACATCTTCACATATATAACCTAAAAAATCAGAATCAATTATTCTGCCTTCTTCTTCAGAAATTTTATACACTCTATAAGAATGTTTTTCTTCTCCATCTCTAAAAATTATTACCTGCTTATCAGGATTATAAACAAAATCTTTTGCTATTGAAAAAGTATCTAAATTAAGAGCGATATCTTCCTCTTCAGTTCTAAAATCATATCGACGTAATAAAACAAAAGGATTTTCTAATCCTTTCCAGGTTTGAGAATCAAATTTTAAAACAAGCATAAAAAATAATCAATTAAAGAATTTATAAAAATAATTATATTGCACTCTCTGTTTTAAATCATTCTTTTAATCCATTATACATCTCTTTCCACTTTTCTTCATCTTCGTCATTGTTTGATACATCTTTCATAAATTCCTCAGCTTCTTTTTCTATCTTTGCTTTTTCAGACGATTCTTGAGCAAACTTATAATTTGCAGCTAATTGGGCAATAGTTTCTGCAATTGTCTTATCTATCTTTTCAGTTTCATCAACCATTTTTGTCCTCCTTTTTCCTTGTTATTTTAATCATATCAAAAAAACTTTTTTTCTCAAAATCAATAATTTTTATTTCAGAAAGATTAATATTAACTTTAAGAAGTCCAAATCCTGAGATAAAAATTGTTCCAATAAGATAATTTTTCTTATTTTTTGTTTGAAGTGAAAATAAAATTTTTTGAATTTGTTTTTTTACTCTTCTCTGAGTCATCTCATCTTGAATTAATCTTTCAACATCATTAAAATCAAAATTAAAATCAAGGAACATCTCTTCAGGTACTGAAGGATTTGTCATTTCAAGAGGCATAATACTGCAATTATCTTCTAATTGAAAACTAATCATGTTCTTTTTAGATGGAATATAATAATCAATATGCTGTTTGTTATCCTTGCCTTGTTTGTCTATAATAAAAAATCCAGAGCAGGCAAAGGCATCTTTATTTTCTTTGATAAAATCCTTAAAATTTTCAGAATCCCTTAGCTTTTCCACATAAAATTGAAAATTCATTCTTCATTAAAACAATAATTTAATTCATTTTGAGTTATCTGCCTAAATCTATCACAAACTTGTTTAAGATGATAAGAAAATTTATTTGGAAAACCTATGTTCTCAACTCTTCGGCCCTTTTCTTTTACTGCTTTAATAGCAGGAACAAAATCTCCGTCTGAAGAAACCAAAATAGCAGTATCATAAGCATCATTATAAGCTAATTTGACCATATCAACTGCAAGATGAATATCATCTTCTTTAACTTGATACACTGTTTTTCCATCAATTTTAACTTTTTGCATTCTGCAGAGAATTAACTCAAAATTAGGCAATCTCTTCAACTTTTCAAAAAATTTTTGCTGTTTAGAATAAGTTTCTTTATCTTTGTTTATATCCAAAGGCGCAGTATAATAATAAACTCGAATCAAGACTCTTTTCTCGCTTATCAAATCAACAAATCTCTTAAAATCAAAATTAATCATTTTCTTAGATTTATTAAAAAATTTTTTAAGGATATGATAATGATTGCTCCCATCAATAAAAATTATAATTTTTTCTTTAGATTCCATTTAAAAAATAAAAACCCAGGTTTGACAAAGTCAATCCTGGGGGGTATATATTAAAAGAAATATTTTGCATTTTAAAAGGCTTTCTATTTTTTACTAATTCATTTTCTCTCTTTAATCTCTTCACATATTTGTTCAATAAACTCTTCTATTTTAAAAGTTTGAAGTTTTCTATTGCCCTTGGCTCTAACTGCAATTGTTTTATCTTTTTCTTCTTTATCTCCAATTGTAATTACATATGGAATTCTCAGAAGCGAAGCATCTTTAACTTTAGATTGGAGAGTTGTTTGAGAAAAATCAGTGTCAACTCTTAAATCAGGAATTTTATTCTTTAATTCTTCTATAATCTTTTGAGCATATTTTTCATTTCTATCTGTAAAATTTAAAACTCTCACTTGAACTGGAGCAAGCCAAGTTGGCATCCAACCTTTAAAATGCTCAATTAAAATCCCAATAAATCTCTCTAAACTTCCATAAATAACCCTATGCAACATTAAAGGTCTTTTCTTTTTATTATCTTTATCTGTATATTCTAATTCAAATCTTTCTGGGAGTTGAGAATCTAATTGAATTGTAGAACACTGCCATTCTCGTCCAAGAGAATCTTTAATTTGAACATCTAAACTTGGTCCATAAAATTTTGCCTCTCCAGGAGTTTCCTTAAATTTAATTTTCAATTTTTTCATAGCTTTTTTAATAGCACCTTCAGTAGTATTCCAAGTTTCATCATCTCCAAGATATTTGTCTTTTTTTTCTTTACTTCGAGTGCTTAAAGTAAATCTATATTTAAAACCAAATTTATCCATAACAATTTTAATTAGATTTATAATTTCAATAATTTCTTTCTCTAATTGTTCCTCAGTACAGAAAATATGAGCATCATCTTGAGTAAACTGAATCACTCTAAACAACCCCCCTAAAACCCCTGATAATTCTTTTCTATGAACTGTTCCTAATTCTCCAACTCTCAAAGGTAATTCTTTGTAACTTTTAGGCTTGTTTTTATAAACTAACATTCCTCCAGGGCAATTCATTGGTTTAATTGCAAATTCTCGTGCTTCATACTCAGTCAAAAACATATTTTCTTTGTAAAGTCTCCAATGCCCAGAAATTTTCCAGAGTTTGCTGTCCATAATTTGAGGAGTTCTAATCTCTTGGTAACCTGCTTTTTTATGAACTTCCCTCCAAAATTTAACTAATTCTTTTCTAATAATCAAACCATTGTTATGCCAAAAAACCATTCCAGGAGCAACCTCATTAAAACTAAATAAATCCATTTGTTTTCCAATAATTCTGTGGTCATTTTCCTTGAGCTTTGAGGCATCTAATTTAGATTTAGATATTTCTCTTAAAAGCTGTTTAGGATTATAATTCTCTTCAGATTCATTTCCAGAAATAATTTCTCTGCTTAATTCACTTAAAGGATGTCCTTTAACTTTTAATTCAAATTCTTTATAATATCCAAAAGGAGCTTTTATAACATCAAAATCTTTTCTTAATTTTTTTTCAGTTTCATTCAAAACACTAATTGCAATATCTGGAGAAGCTAAATTACTTGAAAGATGAGCATAAGGATATAAAACAATTTTTTTGACTTTTACTTGTTTAGCAATATCTTTAATTTCTTTAACTAAATTCTCAGAAGATTCTTGAATATTTTTGTCTATTTTCTCAACAGCAGTTAAAATTACCAAAGCTTCTTTTATTTTTTTTAAAGCCTTTTCTTCTTCTGGCAGTTCAGCAACACTTTTCAAAGCTTTTTTCAAAGCTCTAAAATTAATATAATCAACATGTAATGCTAAAATTTTCATAAATTCAATAAAAAAACAGGATATTTAAAGTTAAAGGATAAAACTTCTTAATGTGTAACTCCTACTAAGTAAATACAATAGTAAGATTTAAATAGCCCTTATTATCTGTATTTATATGAAAATCAGAGAATACTTAGCTTTAATTGCAGGAGGTTTGTTTCTTAGCACTAGCTGTTATTTTGCTGGAAAAATAAATAAAACATTAGAACAAAGAAAAAGTCTTGAAACAAATGTAGTAAATAATTCTCAAATAAAGGGAAGAATCTTTCCAGAAGGATATCTTGAGAGAGTATTAAATGAAAAAAAACAAGAGACAAAAAAATCTCAAAAAAAATCAAAACAAAAAATAATAATTCTTGACCCTGGGCACGGAGTAAATAACAGAAAAAAAGAAATTTACGACCCTGGAGCAGTCTCAGAAAAATACAAAGAAGAAGAAATTGTTTTAAATCAAGCAAAAATAATAAAAAGATTTTTAGAAAAAAAAGGCTACAAAGTTATCTTGACAAGAGAGAATAGAAACGGAATATATTATAAAGACAGGCCTGGATTAGTTAAAAAATATAATGCAGATATTTATGTAAGTTTACATTGCAATGCTTCTGAACATGCGTCGGCACATGGACAAGAAATATTTGGTTATAAAGATTCTGAAGACTCAAGACTAGCAAATGAGATTTCAAAAGAAATGCAAAAAGAATTAAAGCAAAATTTTCATTACAGGGGAACTAAAGATAGAAAACTTGCAGTTCTAACAAGAACAAGAGAATTGCCGTCTGTTTTAATTGAATCTGGATTTATAACAAATCCTCAAGATAGAAAATATCTTACAGATAAAAACCCAGATGTAGAAACAGCAATTGCAGACGGAATTGATGATTACTTAAAATCCCAAAAATAATCACTTATAAATAAACTTATCAATCATTTTTTTAGCTTTCTCTCTTGCTTTTTGATGTTTCTCTAAAAACTTATTTATTTTATCAATAGTATATTGCTTTAATTCTCCTGTAAGAAGCTTCCCACTTTTATAATCGTCTTCAATTTGTTTGAGTTTTTTATCATCTGGCTCAAAAAAGAATTTAAGATATTGAAATGAAACATCCACATCAGGATTTCCACCTTTTTTTCTATGCTCTTCAACTGTTGCCTGCCCTCCTGAAAAAGCATATTTTTTTATTTTTCTTTCAACTTCTTTTGGAGAATCTGTTAAAGCTATGTATGAGTTAGAATCAGAAGAAGACATTTTTCCTCCACTGAGTCCTGGCATAAAAAGATGATAAGTAGAAGAGATTGGAATAAACTTCTTATTAAGTCTCTTAGCCATTCCTCTTGCAAGTCGAATATGAGGGTCTTGGTCAATTCCAACAGGGATAAATGTAGGAATAGGTTTTCCTTCAAATTCTTTTAATTGTGGATGATACATATCTGATGATTGAAGCAATGCTGAAATCATTTTTCCAGGACTAATCTCTCCATAGACTGCTTTAAATTCATTAAAAGTAGAATATCTTGCAAACAAGTTCTGCAATCGATAATATGCATTTGATTTTTCTGCATCTTTACTTCTCTGACTTTGAAAATAAATCTCACAATTTTTAGGCTTTAAACCTAAAGCAATATAGTTGGTAAGATACTGTTCAATTGCAATTTTTCTACTTTCTTCTAAACTTAAATTTCTTGCATTATAAGATTCAATATCAGCCACAGCAATATATAATTTAGCCCCAAGATTTTGCCAGAAAATCATTTGCTGAGCAAGAAGCATGTGTCCAATATGAAACTTTCCAGTAGGCATCAAGCCAGTCATCATTACAAAAGGTTTTTTATTTTTAACTGCTTCTAAAATTCTCTGAATATCCCTATGAGCAAAAATTACTTTTCTTCTAAACAAAACATTTTTATTAAAAATCTCTGGAAGTTCTTTTAAAGGCTGGATTCCGAATTCTTTAACAAGTTTATTATAATCTATATTGCCTGAAACTTCCCAAGGATTAAATTTAATACTCTTTTCTGCCATTTCTTATAAAAGATAAAGCTATTTTTAAATCTTACAGAAAAATAGCATTATTATAAATACAAGAATATTTATAAATAATAATTACGGATTTAAACTATGAAAAGAGTGTTTATATTCATCAGTTTAACAATTCTTTTAATATCACTGACATCAGCAGAGATAACAATCACACAACAACCAGAAAAACTTTATAATTTAGGACAGATAATCAAAATTCCTCTCAAAATTTCAACTAATCTAGGAATTCAGGATTTTTTTTCAGTGAAACTAATTTGCAATGGGATTGAAACAGAGATTCAAAAACAATATATAGCTCTCAGCCAAGGAGAAGAGCAAGAGATAATTGCTGCAATACCTTTAAACAAAGAGTTCATAGGAAATTCTGTAGGAATATGCAGAATTAAAGCAATATTAGGACAGGAATTTATTTTAACAAAAGAATTTAAAATTTCTGATTTAATAACAATAAATGCTAAACCTGAAAAAACAGAAATCTCTCCAAACGAAAATTTAATCATAAAAGGGAATGCAATAAAAGAAAACAAAGAGAATGTTCAGGGATTTGTAAGCCTTGAGATGGTTATGGATGGAGAAACAATTTTAACTTCAGAGAATACTGTTAAAAATGGATTTTTTTTATTAAATGCTTCTATTCCAGATGAAACAAAAGCTGGAGAGTATCTTGCCAAAGTAAAGGTTTTTGAAAAAGAAAAAAATGGAAATATCTCAAACAAAGGAGAGCAGGATTTTAATATATTAGTAAAACAAATCCCTAAAAATCTTGAAATTGTTTTTGAAAAAAAACCAGTAGAGCCTGGAACTGATTTAAAAATAAAGGCGATTCTTCATGATCAAACAGGAGAAAAAATAGACACAAATGCTTTAATTATTATAAAAAATGAAGACAATAAAATCTTAGAAAAAAAAGAAATAAAAACTGATGAATTTCTCAGTTTTCCAATAAAATATAATCAAGCTCCATCTCAATGGACAATCTCTGCTAAAGCAGAAAAAATAAATCTAGAAGAAAATTTTAACATATCAGAAAAAAAACAAGTAAAAGTAGAATTAATAAATAGAACAATAATAATCACAAATATTGGGAATGTTCCTTATAATGACACTGCATTAATTAAAATAGGAAATGAAACAATAAATCTTGATGTTTTTCTTAATGTAGATGAAAAAACAAAATATTATCTTAGTGCACCAGCAGGAGAGTATGATATTGAAGTAATGGCCGGTGATAAAAAATTAAAAGACACTATCACACTTACAGGAAATGCAATTGGAGTAAAAGAGATTTCAGGCGGAATATTCAGCAAAATACTTGGGCCTTTTGTTTGGATGTTTATAATAGGGGTTTTAGGATTTATGGGTTATGTTCTTTATAAAAAAGGCTACAAAAAGACTTTTATTGGATATATTAAAAAGAAAAAAGCAGAGATTAAAGATAAAATCACTAATAAACATCATTCTCTAATTAATTCAAAAAATAAAGCAGAATTATCTCTTTCTATAAAAGGAGAAAAACAAAACATTAGTTTAATCTGTTTAAAAATAAAAAATGAAAAAGAAATTTTAAAGAACAAATCTGTAAAAGAAAAATTAAATGATCTTGCAAAAATAGTAGAAGAAACAAAAGCAGTTGCATATGAAAATCATAATAATATCTTTTTTATGTGGGTTCCTTTAAAGACAAAGACTTTTAAGAATGAAAAAACAGCAGTAGAAACTGCACAGAAAATAAAAGAATCTATTGACAAATATAATAAGATTGCAAAACAAAAAATAGATTATGGAATCTCATTAAATTATGGAACAATAATTGCCAAATTAGAAAAAGATTCTCTTAAATTTATGAGCATGGGAGTGTTAATGACTATTGCAAAAAAAATAGCAGGATTAGCAGATAAAGAAATTTATCTAAGTGAAAAAATAAATGAAAAAGTCATGACACAAGTAAAAACTGAAAAACATGAAAAAGAGAATCTCAAAGTTTATACAATAAAAGAAATAAGAAACAAAAAAGAAGAAGATAAAAAAATTATTAATAATTTTATAAAAAAATTGCAAAAAGAAAAGAAAGAAAAGAAAAAATAATTATTTATATAATTCTAAATAACTTTTAATAATTGAATGTTTTATTTCAGGATGTTTCTTCTCTAAGTCATTTATAAATTGAGACAATTTATCTTTTTTATTAGAAACTTTCTTAAATTTCAAATTCATAAGTTTTGCATAAATCAAGACTTCTTTGTCAAGAAATAAATAAAGAGGTTGGATTAGTTTTTTATTAACTGGATAAAGATTTTTTAATTCTAAGGCATTTTTATTTACAAGAACATTAATAATCTTGTCTGATTCTAAATCACTTGTTAATGCAATAGCTTTTTTTGTTATCTTCTTTTTTGAAGGAAGTTTAATAATTTTAACAGGAGATTTTTCAGCAAGCATCTTTAATAAGTCTTCAAGCACAACGCCTCTAAAATCGCCTTTATTTTCATATCCAATTATATCCTCTTTTTGAATCATTTTAAATTTTCTTAAAGTATAAAGAAATTTCTTTTGAAACCAATGAATAAACTCTTTTTTTGTTAATTCTCTTCCATTAGTGAATTCATATACATGTTTCATTTTAAATTATAAACATTTTTTCTATATCCAATTCTAACAACCATTATTTT
>CAZBJC010000001.1:0-33895 GCA_964492145.1 Candidatus Woesearchaeota archaeon | reverse complement strand
AATTAAAAATAATTAATAAACTTATCTATATAATGCTCTTTAAAGCAACAGACGCTAAGATAAATAAAGCAAGTGTTGCAAACAAAGCTGTTAAAAAATAAAGCAAAATTCCTTTAAGGAGATTTTTACCTATTTTATTAGTTTTTTCAAGTTTGTCTTGTCCAGAATTAATTGTAATTAAAGTGCTGGTTAAAATAAAAATTATCTCAATAATATAAATTCCAATTGCAATTTGCAAGAAATATGGAGGAATCATGAATTGTCTCTGAAATATTTCTGTAAGAGTGCTAATATTAAATCCTGCAAAAGCCCCAGCTCCTTCTCCAGTTAATGAAGCAAGATTAAGTTTGCCTAATATTGAAGCAATCATAGCAGACAAACCAACAACAACTCCTGAAAGTAAAGGAGCAAGAAAAGTCATATTGCTTTTCATATCTGAAATAATTTCTGCAAGCAAATCTTTTAATCTCTGATTAATCTTTTGGATATTTTTAACATATTGAGAAATACTCATTAAACTTGTTGCAGCAACATTTAATCCTTTTTTAGCTGATTCAATAAGAATTCTCATGCTTGTTGCAATTAAATCAGAAGGATAATAACTAATTGCTCCTCTTTGAGGATTAAAAATAGCATCCTCAAGCCCCATACCCATTTGCTGGATATTGTAATTCACCCTTCTAAAAAAATCTTCTGTTTTTAGCCCCTTAGATGACTCTGCAACTTTTGCAAAAATCAATTCAGGAGGAAGCCCATTCCCTAATCTATTGCCCATTTGAAATAAAGAAGTATTAAATTCTTTTTCTAAATCTCTTGTGTTTTGTCTTGCAATAATTAATTCTTTTGTTTTTTCCTTATAAGCAACTGAAAAAAATAAAGCAATTCCTAAAGGAACAAACATACTCAAAATTAATGCCCCAATTCCAAAAGGTCCTGTAGTTCCTGCACCGGTTTTTATAAAATCAAAAACATTTCCTGTTCCTAAAAAACCTAAATGTAATTCAGCAAAAGTATAATCCTTTTGAAGCCCTATCCATTCTGGAAGAGGAGTATACTGAAAAATCAAAGGAAGAAATCCTAAAATCAAAAAAGGTAATGCAATTAAAAAAGCCTTAATATAAGGCTTTTTACTTTTATATTTATAATAAAGAGGGTTTCTTTCTAATAAAGAAGTTTCTCCATAACCTCCAGGTCTTAAAATCATTACTTTTTCTGTTAAATAAAAAACAATAAATGGAACTAAAAGATTAAACAAAACAAAAACATGAGTATATGTTAAAAGTCCTTTAAGCATAGTCGAAGCAAGAGGAAGCAAAGCCAATCCAAGTGTAGGAAGAACAACCCCAAGCATGTAAATATTAGTTAAAGGAGTCCTGACATCATGAGTAAATCTCAGCATTTTATCATAAACCCCGTCAAGAACAACTTGCAAAGCTTTTTCTAAAATTTGAATTCTTCTTGCTTCAGCAGGTTCAAAAAGACTGCTTTCAATTAAATGAAAACTTTCAATAAACTCAGGAGAATACTCTCTCCAAGTTTCTAAATAATTATCCAAACTTTCTTTAATAGAGGAAAATTTTCCTATCTGAATATTATAAAAAACTTTCTTAAAATCCAAAGCCAAAGGATATTGTAAATGTTCAGAAGCAAATGCAATTGCTTTTTCTAAATTAGGTGTATGCCTCATATAAACTACTGTATAAAGAATTGCAGGAACCATTTGACTGCTTGCTTTAAGCCTCCATTGATTTGCAAGTCTCATTGGATAATCACCGGTGAATTTAAATAAAAATAAAGAAAGCAAAATCATTAAAAAGAAAAACAAAAAAGGAAAATTTGAAAGAATTCCTTCACCTGTAGTCTTTAAAAACATATATGCAACAGAACCTAAAAGCCCAATGAAAAAAACAAAAATAAAAGACATAACACTTAAAGTTAAAGCCTGCCAAGGTTCAATATCTAAATGAGCAATTTCTAAATACTTTTTTACTCTATCTTCATCTTTTTTTGAAATCTTTAATTTAATTATGCTTCCTAAACTCTTGCACCATCTTTCATATCTTGAAAGCTGCGGAGCCATCTCTTGTTTGAATTTAATATATTCTTTGCTGTAATTTATTTTTTTTATATTAGTTGTATTGATTTGATTTTCAATTCTTGCAGCATGTTTTTTAAGAATATCTTTTACATTCACCATTTTATTTATTAAGAATAAGTAATGAAAATTAATTAATAAATCTTGTCTATTTTTGTTATGACGAGCAACTGCGTTGGCGAGGAAATCTAAAGAAATAAGTTAAACTCTTTTTTTCTTTATTTCATTATTTAACCATTTCTGCCACTATGCAAATCACAGAGTGGATTTGAATCAGCTAAGAATCTTTGATTTTTTTGTCTTGCAAATCACAGAGTGGATTTGAATCAGTTAGGAAATAAGTTAAACTCTTTTTTTCTTTATTTCATTATTTAACCATTTCTGCCACTCAGGAAAAACCCTTTTAGAAAGAGGAAGCCCTATTTCCTGAATAATTTCACTAGAAATCATATGAAAAGCATGATTAGAAAGCGTATTAAATTCAGCCTCTAAAAGAGAATTGTTTTTTGTTTTTTCTGCAACCTCTGTGATTTCTTTTTTAATCTTAGCTCTTAAAAGAATATTATCATAAACTGCATCCCAATTTCCAGCCCATCCTTTAACATTTGCTGCAATATTTTTTATAATCTCACTGTCACCATTAATCAAATCTTCAGTAGGCTCAAGTTCATCTTTTTCTACATTATACTTAATTAAATCAACAAATCCTTTTTCAGTTAAAGGGTCTTTTTTCCAATGTTTTCTAACCTCTGATATTCCAATTAAACGCCTCCAAGAATGAAGCCCGTCAGGAGATTTTATTGGATTAGCAACAGCAATAATATCAGTTGCCTTAAAGCTCGTAGCAGGAACTCCCAAGTCATTAACAACTCTGTCAAAAACACCATATGGAGATGCACCATGAATAGTTCCAGCAACAACATTTGCTAAAGCCCCAACTCTCATTGCTTCATAAAGAGCCTTTGCCTCAACACTTCTCACTTCACCAATTATTAAACTTGAATCCCCTAATCTCAAACTTGTTCTTATTCCATCATCTGCAGAAACTTCAGCTCCAGTTTTTAACAAAGCACTTCGAACTTTCATTCTTAAAATATCATAATCTAATTCTCTTAAAGAATCAACAGGCAATTCTAAAGTATCTTCTATAACAATAATTCTATATTTAGGTATAATCTCAAGCATTAAGCTTCCTAATAATGAAGTCTTACCTGAACTTCTTGTTCCTGCAATTAAAAGAGTCCTTGCACCATCAATCAAAAAACTAAATAAACCTGCAGCAAAAGGATTAAGCATTTTAACCTTAACAAACAGAGGGAGTGTCCAAGGCTTGCTTCTATGTCGTCTCACAGCATAAGCTAATCCATTAGGAGATAAAGGTTGTTGAATTATTGAGATTCTGGCTCTTGTTTTTCCTATCTCTAATTGAGTGTCTAAAATAGGATTTGCTTCATCTAAAGGCCTTCCAGAAATCATTCTAAATTTAGCAGCCCAAGAATTAACATCTTCTTGACTTGGGAGAATATTTGTAATGCATTCATCATAATCTTGGTGTCTTAAAAACACAGGAGTTTGAGAAATCGGGGCATTTAAAACAATATCTTGTAATTTTTCATCTTGAAGAAGAACTTCTAAAAGTCCAAAACCAATAGTATGCCTTACAAGAATTGTAGCCAATTTGTTTAAATCGTCATAATCCAAGCTAATCTTTTTTGTATTGGCTAAATCTTGAAGCAAATCCTTTGAGATATTTAAAAAAACTTGACGAGTTCGTTGAGTATCTGTAAATTCCTCTGCTTTAGGCTGGTGTTCAATTAAAACCCCTCGAGCAAGATTCAAAAGCATATTAAACTCTTCACTTAAAGTGTTCTCTGGAGGAGTTAAATGATAAAAAAGCTTAGGTTCATTTTTTCTTCTAATAAGAGTGATTAAAGATTCATCATAAGTTCCTTCTCCGATTTTATATTGGTCAATAATCTCTCCTTTCTCAGGCAAATTCATAACCAATCTTGTAAAAGTAAAATTAGGAATAACATCAGGTTTGAAAATGTTATGATAAATCTCTCTATCGCCTATTCGATAAGTCTCAAGAAAAGGTGAAACTTTCTTAATTAATTGCATTTTTTCAAACAATTCTTTAATTTTTTCTAAAAAAGAAATATAATTCTTTTGGTCGGTTTTGCAAGAATCTTCTACTTTTTCTAAAAAGATTTTAGCTTCAATAATAAGTCTTTTAAGTTCAGCATATGCTGCTAAAGGATCTTGTTTTAATAAAAATAAAAAAGAGAAAAGATTATTATATCTCTCAGAAAAAAATTTTTCACAGTCAGTAATTAATTTATCATGAGATAATATTTTTTCTTGCTTAAGAAGATACACATAAAATCTTGCAATTTCTAAAAGAATAGTGGTTTCTTGAAAATCATAATTATAATTTTTTTGCTGAACAAAAACAATTCTAGAAACATTAGGATTTTCAATCAAGGCATCAATAGTTTTTTCCATAACTTCTGGATAATCAGAAAGACTTGGAACAAAAGAAGCCCCCATATAATTAATATAAAGTATGTCTTCACCACCTTCTCTTTGAACTTCATAAGAATACAAAGGAGTTTTGTCTTTAAATTGCATTTACATCACCTTTAATTTCATTTTAATAATAAAAGCAAGATATAACACTTTAATAATTTTTATATAAAGCACAACAAATTTAAACCACTTTAACTTATGTTTTTTATGGTTGATGAATCAATAGATTACACTGGACAATTCTTAGGTGATATAAATATGAGAATCAGAGATGCTGAAGAAAAACAGAGAATCTTAAAAGAAAGAGTTCTCCTTATTGGGCAAAATTTAGTGGAAATAAAAGAAAAAAATCAAGAAAAAATACTAGAGATAAAAAAAGACTTAGAAATAATAAAACAAAAAATAGAAAGAATGGCTTCATTTCTCGAGATAATTTCAGGAGAGTTTTCAAAATTTGCAAAAAAAGATGATTTAGAAATTCTTGCAAAGCAGGTAAATATGCTTAAGCCTTTTATAAAGAATTCAGAAAAATTAAAAAACAAGTAAATTTATATGATTAAATAAAAAAGAGAATAAAATGGGAGTTTTAGAACAAGTAACACAATTAAAAAATCAAGGAATGAGTGATGAGGAAATTGTAAGCAATTTGCAACAGCAAGGCATCTCTCCAAAACAAATAACAGATGCAATAAATCAGGCTCAGATAAAAAATGCTGTTGCATCTGAGAACCCCCCTCCAACCCCTCAAGAAACATCGCCTATAGCTGAAGCAGGAGCATCTCAAACCCCTTATACTCCTCAAACACAAGAAGTAGGGCAAGAATACCAACAAGGCGCATATCCTGCAGAACAACCTGCAGGAGAATACTATGCTGAACAGCCAGTCCAAACTCCAGCAATAGATTCTGACACTGTCATTGAGATTTCTAATCAAGTTTTTTCTGAAAAAATAAAACAAATTAAAAAAAGTATTGATGATTTTAATGAATTTAAAACAATTTTTCAAACTAAAGTAAATGGAATTGATGAAAGATTAAAAAGAATAGAAAAAATCATTGATACAATTCAGATTAAAGTGTTAGAAAAAGTAGGGGCATATGGACAAGAACTAAATAGCACAAAAAAAGAAATAGCAATGATGCAGGATTCTTTTAAAAAAATAACAGGAAAAAAATCATCAATCTCAAAAAAGAAAAAGACTTCTAAAAAGAAAAAATAATAAATTTTTATTTATGAAGAAGTGTTTAAACCAAACAACTGTGGAAGAACATCTGACAAAGGCTTAGGAGTTCTTGGAGGTTTTCCTGCACCAACTATGACAGCAATAACTATTATAATAAAAACTAATCCAGCAATTAAAGGCCAATTATATGAAAGCCAATAACCAATATTTGAACTAAAAAATCCAAAAAAGCCTTCTGTGCTAAAGATTATGTAAAGAGTAATAAGAATCCCAACTCCAAACAAAATATAAGCTGCCCAATCTTTATTAGGAAGAAATAATCCGAGAATAATAAGGATTACTAAAATTATTGCCAAACCAATTCCGACTCTTGGAAAGATGTCTGAAAAAAATGCAGGGACATAATCAAATTGCAGAGCCATTAATCCAACTGCTAAAGCAATAATTGCATTAATTGATTTATTGTTTTTAAAAAAATCTAATTTAAGCAAAATCCCATAAACTATAGAAAAGATTAATAAAAAAGGAAGAAGATAGCTAAAAAATCCTTGACTTGCAAGCATGTCAAAAAAACTTCCAATAGCACCTCCTCCATAATATCCATATGAAGCTAAAATTTCAAACATAATATAACTTACAAAATATTCTTTAAATACTTTTCTTATTCACTTTTACTAGCACTAGTTCCTTTAAGAATAAAAGAAATAGCAATAGAAATCATAACAATAAAGAAAACATTAGTCCAAAAAGCCCCTCCCCAATTTTGATTTTGAAACCATGTTATGACAGGATCAATAGATCCAACAGCCCAAAGAACAGCAAGAGTAACAGAAATAATTAAAACTCCTATTAATCCAGACTTAAGAGCTCCTTCTATTTTCACTTCGCCTAATAAAAAACCCCAAATAAGCAAAGTAATAAAAACAATAACAAGTGCAACAGTTAAAAACAACACCAGATTGCTTACAACATCAACTGGATGTGCAAAAGTAACAAAAATCAATCCAATAACAAAAGAAACCAAAGCATTTAATTGTTTTTTATCTTTTCCAAAAAGATTTGTTTTTTCAAGAACCGCAAATAAAATAAAAAAGACTAAAAGAAAAGGAAAAGCAAATCTTGTAAAAAGCCAATGTTGCAAGATTGTTTCAGCCATTTGATTTTATTAAATTAAATCTTCTGATATCTCTTCTGGTTCAGAAGGAGTTGGCAATGCAGATTTATTTATAATTAAAATATCACTAATAGCCTTGACAAATTGATGCGGAATAATAACCCCTCTTGCTCCGCCAATTAAAGAAACAATTGTTCCTCCAACTTTTATTCTCCAACTGTCAATTTTATTTTCAATTAAATTAGCCTCTTCAATTTCACCAAAATAATCGCCTGAATCTGTATAAACTTTTGTTCCAATAACATCTGTAATCTTTTTTATTTTCATATTAAAAATTATCTAAACTTATTTAAATACTTTTCCGTTATATAAACAATACATCAAAATTATCAATCTTTATAATAAGCTTTATAAAAAAACTTTTATTTAAAAAGAGTATGATAAGCAAAAAAGAAATTTTTTGGGTTTTAATTATAACTTTTGTATTGTCTATTTCAATAAGTTTGATTGAATCTTGGAAAACTTTCTTTTTAATGACTTTTGCAATTTTTTTAATAATACTCATAAATAACTCGGCAAAAAAAATAATGAGTTATTATCTTGATTCAGAAATAAAAATAAGACCTTGGGAGATAAAAAGATATGGATTTAAAGCTAATCAAGAATTTAAAAAACCTTTTCCAGCAGGAATATTTTTTCCAGTAATTATATCTGCTCTTTCTTTTGGAAATTTATTTTGGATGGCATCATTAGTTTTTGATGTTAAACCAAAAATATACAAAGCTGCAAAAAGACATGGAATTTTTTCTTTTTCTGAGATAACTGAAAATCAAATAGGATTAATTGCAGCAGCAGGAATCTTTGCAAATTTGATTTTCGCAATAATAGGATATTTAATTGGCTGGGCTATTTTTACAAAATTAAGCGTCTGGTATGTTTTTTTTAACATGCTTCCAATCTCTGATTTAGATGGAAATAAAATTTTCTTTGGGAACTTAGTTTTGTGGAGCTTCTTAGCATCAATTATTATAATTGGAGTCGGATATATTTTTTTGCTAGTGTAAAATAAAAATGGAGTTTTTAATTAATATAAATCCCAGAGAATACCAGCAAAAGATTTTTGAAGAATGCATTAATAAAAATTGTCTTGTTGTCCTTCCAACAGGACTTGGAAAAACCCTTATTGCACTTATGCTTGCAATTCAAAGAATGAGAAAATACCCTGGAGAAAAAGTGGTTTTTTTAGCTCCAACAAAACCTTTAGCAGAACAGCATAAAAACTATTTCAAGAAGCATCTTCCAGAATTATTTGGAGAAATAGAATTATTTACAGGAGCTGTAAAAGCAGAAAAAAGAAAAAAACTTTGGCAAAATTCAGACATTATTTTTTCAACTCCTCAATGTGTTGCAAATGATTTAAAAAAAAATCTTTATAACTTAGGAGAAGTCTGCCTTTTAGTAGAAGATGAAGCCCATAGATGTGTAAAAAATTATGATTATAATTATATTTCAAAAAAATACAAAGAACAATCTCAAAATCCAAGAATTTTAGGATTAACAGCGTCGCCAGGGAGCGATTCCATTAAGATAAAAGAAATCTGTAAAAATCTTTTTATAGAAAAAGTAGAACTTAGAACAAGAGAGAGTGATGATGTAAAGCAGTATCTTCAAGAGCTTAAATTTAAAAAAGAAATAATAGATTTCCCTCCAGAATTTCAGGAAATAAAACATGTTCTTTTAAAATTATTAAACAGATATATTGAAGAATTAAGAAAAAGAAAAGTTCTATTCGGCCCCTCAAGTAAAACAAATTTGATTAATCTTCAAAAAAAAATTTCAGGCAGTCTTGCAAGAGGAAATAGAAATTTTAATTATATGCTTGGAGCAAGTGCTTGTGCTCAGGCAATAAAAATTCATCATTCCTTGGAGCTTTTAGAAACTCAAACTTTAGAAAGCTTTAACAAATATTTAAAAAAACTCTTTAATGAAGCTGCTAAAAAAAAGAGCAAGGGCGTTATTAGACTTGTAGCAAAACCAGAATTCAATTTTGCATTTATGTCCTCAAATGAGCTTTTAAGTAAAAAACAAGAACATCCCAAATTAAAGAAATTATTAGAAATAATTGAGAAAGAAAAAGAAGAAAACAAAGATATGAAGATAATTATCTTCACTCAATTTAGGGACACTGCAGCAAATATTTCAAAGAAAATTAATAAAATTAAAAACATAAAAGCAAAAGTCTTTGTTGGGCAAGCTGGAGCAACAGGCTTAAGTCAAAAACAACAACAAAAAATAATTCAAGAATTCTCAGAAGGAAAAATAAATATACTGTGTGCAACTTGCATTGCAGAGGAAGGCTTGGATATTCCTGAAGTAAATACTGTCATCTTTTATGAGCCTATTCCGAGTGCTATAAGAACAATTCAGAGAACAGGGAGAACTGCAAGATTAAATAAAGGAAAATTAATAATTCTTATAACTAAAGGCACAAGAGATGAATCTTTTTTTTACATATCAAGAAGCAGAGAAAAGAAAATGCACAGAATAATAAATGAAATAAAACAAGATTTAGAAAATAAAAAAACAAAAGATAAACAAAAAAAATTAATTTAAAATGCCTTTCCTAAATATCTTTTCAAAAAAAAGAATTCAAAAAAAAGAAATCCCAAAGCCAAAGATAATAATTGACTATAGAGAAAGAAATTCCCTTATTGCCTCAGAGCTTATCTCGTTAGGATTTAAAATAGAATTCAGAGAATTAAAAGTAGGCGATTACATTGTAAAGGATGTTATTATAGAAAGAAAAACAGTTATTGATTTTTTATCATCAATGATAAATAAAAGATTGTCTAATCAAATAGAAGAATTAAAGCAATACCCAAATAGATTACTAATTATTGAAGGAACAGAAGAGCAAGAATTATACAATGAAGAAAAAATAGGAATAAATTCCAATGCTATAAGAGGGTTTCTTCTTTCAATTGTTTTAAAACATAAAGTTCCAGTAATTTTTACAAAAAATTATTCAGACACTGCAAAGTTCATTTCAGTTCTTTCAAGAAAAAAACAAAAAGAAATGCCTTTAAATATTTCAAAAAAAACTTTAAATAAAAAAGAAAGACTCCAATTCATATTAGAAGGATTTCCAGGAATTGGCCCAAAAACAGCTAAAAAACTTTTATTAAAATTCAAAACATTAAAAAATTTCATAAATGCTTCAGAAGAAGAGTTAAAAGAAATCCTTGGAAAAAAAGCAGAGATAATAAAAAAGATTATCGAAGATAAATACTAATCTGCAACACTCCTGTCTTCAAGTTGTTTAAAATATTCTTGAAGATAGTAATCTAAATCAATTACATAATTTCTCAGTCCTCCTAAACTCTGGATATCTCTTTCTTTAAATTTAAATTCAACATAAATATCAACTTTAGTTAAATTTCTTTTCATAGCATTAACTAACTCTTGATAATCCCTTAAATGCCCATTACTAGAACCAGCAATTACAATTGTCTCAATCTTTTTTTCAGGATACTGTCTCTGCCATTCGGTAAATTCCCTTGATAATCTTTTTGCTAAAATTTCTAATTTTTCCATCAAAGTCTTTTTAATCAATTTTCTTTTTTAAATTCTATGTTTCAAAAAAATATATTTTAAAAAACAAAAACAATTTAAACCCAAAAAAACTTTTTTAAGTATATTTTTAATTCACTAATTCAAATTCCTTGAGAATTTTATATCTAGGGCCGTCTCTAAATAGCTCAGATTTAATTAGAAAAATCTTGTCTATAGAAAAATTCATTCTTTTTATATTAAGCTCATTAATCTTTTTAAAAAAAGCATCTTTATTTTTGATTCCCTTTATTCTTGCAACAGTTATATGAGAATTAAATTCTTTTTTATCATAATTAATTGCTTTCTCATAAAGCTTTTTGTTTATAATTTCTCTAAGTTTTGGAATTTTTTCTGAAATTAAATTAATCCATACAATTTTTATATATTTTTCAGAAGGAAAAAAACCGATTTTCCCTAAATCAGCTTTAAATTCAGGAAAATTAATTTCAGATAGAGTTTTTATTATTTCTTTAATCTTTTCTTCAGAAACATCTCCTAAAAATCTTAAAGTCAAATGTAAGTTTTGCTTTTTAACAAAATTTCCAAAACAAGTTTTAGAGTTTTTTAATTTCTCAAACTCTTTAAAAATTTCTTTCTTAATTTTTTCAGGCAATTCGATTGAAATAAAAGCTCTCATATTAATTCAGATAAAATTTTAGCTCCAAGTTTTAAAGTTAGATTCTCTTTTTTTCTATCTTTAACTTCATTTATCTCAACTATATCAATGGCTTTTAATTTTTTAATTTTATTCAATCTCTGAATTAAATAAATAATTTGTCTGCTTGTCAATCCTCCAGGTTCTTGATATCCTGTAGAAGGCGCAAAAACAGGATCAACAATATCGATATCTAATGAAATATAAAGTTCTTTTCCAGAAGCAAATTCCATAATAGTATCGCATGCTTCTGTTAGATTAGAATTTAAAAAATTCATTGAAATTGTTTTAATTCCTTTTTCTCTGAGAAAATCAGTCTCTTTTATATTAAAATTTCTTGCTCCAACCAAAAGAATATTTTTAGCAGGAAATTTGTCATCTATTAGTTTTCTTAACCACTCTTCATGTGTTGGTTCTTTCATAAAAGGCATGCAATCTGGATGAGCATCAAAAATAATCAAGCAAGGTTCTTTGCCATTATTTTCACAATAATCAAAAAAAGCTCTTGAAAGAGAATAAGTAATTGAATGGTCTCCTCCAAGAAAAACAACTTTAGGTTGTTCATTAAAAATTTCAAAGGAATTTTTATAAATCAATTTATTGCTTTCTTCAAGATTGGAATTATCCAGATGTATTTCCTCTAAGTCAAGTTTGCCAAATTCAATTGATTTTTTTTCTTCATTTGAAAAAATTTCTTTTTTAAGAATTTCTAAAATAGCGTTTCCAGCTCTCTCGCATCCTTTAGTTTTTCCTAATCCATTAATTCCTGGGACTTTAACAATAAGCATAAAAAATCCTATAATAAGAAGTTTAAAAAATTATTGCTCAGAGCTTAAAATCTCAACAGCAGTTTTAGCAAAAAAACTTTTATATATTACAAATCCTAAAACAACAACAAAAGAAGCTGCAGCACCAATAGCAATAGGAGTATAATCTTTTCTTTCTAAAGCAATGCAATCAACAGGACAAGTAAAAGAGCTTTCAGAATCATCACAAATATTATTTCCACATTTTTTTTCAAGACTTTCTAAGACAGGGCATTCTCCACAATCAGCAATGCAATTTTCACAAGATTCATTATTCTGACAAATATTGTCTCCGCAATATCCTTTTCCTACTGGAGAAGGTAAAACAACATTAAAACTAATCTTCTTTGTAACCTCTCTGTCCCCTAAAAATTTCTTTGCATAAACAGTTAAATTATTTTTACCTTGCTGAACAAAAAGTGTTGTATTAGGAACAAAAGTCACTTTTCTCCCTTGATTTAAAGAAAAATACCAAAATTTTGCAACTTTTTTAGAATCACTGACATTTAAATCAAGTTGAACATTATCATAAGTTATATTATCCAAAGGAGAATAAAGAATTATATTAATTCGTTTTGAACTTCCTCCTCCGTGAGAAGGAGAGGGTTCAGAATAACCACAAACTCCATCAATATGCCCTTTAGATTCCCAAACAGCATTTGCTCCGCATAAAAAAGCCTCTGTTCCTTCACAATGATAAGATTGATTTTGAGGATTGCATTCTATTCCTTGAATCACATTCCAAATCTCATCAATTAAACCTTGATTGCTTAAATTTAAACTTACATTAACATATTTTAATTGACAAAGTTCATCAATGCAAGACTGATTAAAACATTCAAAATTATTACTGCAATTATCTCCATTTTGTTTTAAAATTTTATAAGTCCCATCAATATCACAATAATGAGTTCCATTTACAAATCCAACATTATTGCAAGTTTGAGCAAAAATAAAATTAGAAAAGATAATAAATAAAAAGAGAGTAAAGAGAATTTTAAATTTCATTTATCCTCCAATTGATTCATTTAAACATTCATCATAATCTTGAACATTAAAAAAATCCCTAAGCCAGCATCTTATTTCTTGAAGAAGGCTAGTCTGCTCTTCTAAAATTTTTCTTTGTGATTCTAATTCTCCTCTAATTGAAGAACATTTTCCTTCTATGCAAACATTGCTTTCACATTCATAATCATTAATACAAGATTCATTTAAAGCTTTAACAAGCTCATAATCTAAAGTCAAAGGATTGCAATAGCTCAAACTGCCATTTACAATTAATCTTGTTTTAGGGAGAATTTCTGGTCCTCCAAATGTTACAGGCTCACATGCTGCTTTTTCAGGAGAATTACAAGAGCCATTTTCACATCCATTTTCACAAAAATATTGCTGCCATATAACCTCATCATTTCTTCCGCAATACGATTCCCAAAGAGTATTTTCATCAACACAGCTCTCATTTAATGCTTCAAAACATTCTCCTCCAATACAAGAAACAGTAGAGCCTTGTTCAAAATAATTTAATCCATTATCACTATCACTACAGTTTGATTCTCCTAAACATTTTCCATCACCACATCCATTTTCACAAAAAACATCAAGAGTTGAAACATTTCCCTCAGAACAAATTGCTTCTCTCAAAATACTAGCATTATAGCAAGTATCGCTAATATTTCCTCCAAAATTATCATAAGCATAAGAACTTGTAACATTTTCATAAAGTCCTTCATCTTCATTAGTGCATGTAGGAGTTATACATGCTTGTTCAATCTGCAGATTATCACTATCCACAAAAATTTTATATCTATTAATCATATTATCATTTGAATCAAAAATATTAAGATAATAAATAGAAGTTGGAAAAAACAAGCCCTCAACATCATCAATCCCAATATAATTTCCATTAAAATCTGTTAAAACATTTAAAAAACTATTTTCAGAAATAATTTTTAATTCTGCTTTGTCATCATTAACATCAATTGAGCCAATTAAAAGAGTTATATTACCTAAACTTATCTCATCTCCTTCTTTTCTATTTACTCTTAAGGTTTCCCAATTTCCATTATTCTTATATTCTATAGTCAAAGAATTTCCATTTGAATCTTCCTCAAGGTTAGTTATTCTCATTAAATAAGACTCAGAAAAATTTTCATTAAACCGAGAAGCAATAAACATAGAATCTTCATCTAAATCAAAAATAATTTTATTTTTTCCTGTTGCTATTTTTTCATCAATATCTCCTCCAAATCCTGAAATTTGATTTCCATCTAAATAAAGTAAAGAAACATCATCAACTGATTTTGTAGTCTTTAAATCATCTAAAACCAACACATTATTTCTAACTTCAGGTTTAAAATCACTCACTCCGTAATTACAAATAATCTTGCAAGCCCCCTTTTCACATCCATTTTCACAATTAATAAAAACATCTGAGACATAACCATTTTTACAGATTTTTTCAATTAAAATATTTCCAAGACACTGGTCTGATTCAGAAACTTGCTGTCCATTTATATTTTCTCCAGTTGCAGTTCCTTTTTCATATTTCATTTCTCCGCCGTCAGAATCACTGCATTCTACAGGAGGAATTTCTTCAAAAACTAAATCAGAAGGATATTTTTCAAAATAAGCATCAAGTAAAGCATCAAAAACATCTTCATCAATTTCATCAATATCCCAATGTTCAATAGCAACTAAAACAACATTTGTTCCAGAATACCAAGCAAGCAAAACATCTTGTATATCTCCATCTACTTTTTTAAAAACATAATAAGGATTTCCTTTCCAAGCCTCTGTATCAACCTGAATACTCTCATCTCTTCTAAATTCACCTAAAAATCCATTGATAGCCTCTCCATTCTTGAAAACTTTTGAGTGAGTTTCTATTCCAACAGTTATCCTAGCCCCCTCAGAAGAAAAATTATATTTTGCTTCATACATATTACAGCTTCCTGAATCAACAATATCACAATAATCTTGAGTTAATCTTGACCTAAGATAATTCACACTTCCTAAATCTTTTTCAATTAAATATTCAGGATAAGAAGGATTGCAAGCACCATTTGAACATCCTGTTGCACAAGTTTCCCAAGAACCATCCTTACATAATCTTTTTTTATCTGTTGAACAATTCCTTGAAAGAATATTTTTTTTACAAATTTCTTTATATTCATAATGTCCCCCTCCAAAATAATTTGTTTTTACCCATTCACGATCACATCCAGCATATTCATATCCTTGAATTTCACAAGATTCAGGTGAGCAACTACCTCCATGATATTCTGGATAAGGATAAGTTTCACTGCAATTTTTTTCAGGTTTAATGCAAGCCCCATCTAAACATCCTTCAGAACATTTTGCAGGTTCTTGCTTAGGTAAATTTCCTTCACAATTATATTCTAAGACATAACAATTATCTCCTGAACAAGAAGTGTTCTTAGTATAAATAGTTCCACTCTTAAATGCACAACTATCTGAAACATTGTTTCCATAATAAGAAATCCAATTAGGAGAATTACTCACAACAAACCCTTTTTTAAAAATGTCATTACTATCACTATCATTACAATAAACACATGCTCCATCATTACATCCTGAATCACAAGTAATAATTTCTCTTTTCCATCCTTTACTGTCAACACAATAAAATTCCATTAATTTATTCCCTGAAGAAACAAGATTATTATTATCATCTACACAAGAATCTGAATTTCCTCCAATAGGATAGCCAAAATAAGTATTTTTTCCTATGCCAAAATCTTTTTTACAATCATAACACACTCCATAAATATGTCCTCTAACAAAAGAATCCTTTCCGTTATCAGTATCAGAGCATTGAATATTTGAAACAATATTGCCTGTAGCTTTGCCAGAAAATTTCCCCCAAAAATTACTCCACCACCCAGCTGAAACTAAAGATAATGAAACAAAAGCAATTAATAAAAATACAAAAAATAATTTAGTTCCTCTTTTCATAATTATCCAATGCAATCATGTTTTATAAAGATTTTTATTCTTCAGGAACCAAAGCAAAAAAACTAAAATTTCCTTTTTTAATTTTTTTAGCAAGTTTTTTTACATCCTCAAGACTAATCTTCTCAATCTTTTTGTCAAATTCATAAAAATCCTCTGCTTTTCCTTCAATTTCAAAGCCCAAAAGATTATAAAGTTGATTAAAAGAATCCTCCATATTAATATAATAATTACCAATAATCTGTTTTTTGACTTCTTCTAATTCTTTCTCAGACAAATCTTCTTGGAGTTTTTCAAATTCTTTTAAAATTAATTCTTTAACTTTTTCTATATTTTCTTTTTGAGTTCCAATATAAATCAAGTTATATGCAAAATTTTTTCCTGTTTCAGAAAATCCTTTAACAGCATAAGCCAAATTTCTTTTTTCTCTTATTTCTTGAAATAATCTAGAAGACATTCCGTCAGCCATTAAAGTAATCAAAATTTTTGCAGAAAGTTTGCTTTTATCGTCCAAAGGGACATGATATCCAAAAACTAAATTTGCCTGGTCAATTCCTTTTCTTTTTTCAATTCTTATTGCATTTCTTAATTTAATTTCAGGCTCAAAAATTTTTGACTCCTTATCTCCAAAATTTTTCTCAGCAAAATCAACAATCTCATTAAAATCAGCATTTCCTATAACACATAAAATCAAATTATTTGAAGTATAAGTTTTTTCAAATTTTTCTAAAATTTTAGTTTTATTTATTGAGTTCATTGTTTTATAAGTTCCAATTAAAGGGATTCCAAAAGGCTCTTTATATAGCTCTTTTTGAATCTCATCAAAGACATGTAATCTTGGAGTATCTTTATACATTTTAATTTCTTCAAAAATAACTTTTCTCTCTTTTTCTAATTCATTCTCATCAAATAAAGGATTTTTAATCATGTCACTTAAAACTTCTAAAGCAATTTCTAATTTATCACTTGGCATTTTACACCAAAAAGCAGTCAAATTCTCAGAAGTAAATCCATTTAATTCTCCTCCATTCTTCTCAATTTCTTCTGCAATTTGCTTAGAAGTTCTATTTTTTGTTCCTTTGTAAAGCATATGTTCAATAAAATGAGAAATTCCTTTTTCTTTTTCTAATTCATTAACTCCGCCATTTCTAACAGCAAATGCAACACTAACAATAGGCAAATTTCTTTTTTCAAAGAGAATTGTCATTCCATTTTTTAAAATTTTTTTCTTAAAAGTACTCATAAAAAGAATTATTAAAAAATAATATATAAACTTATCTTATCAAGTCTTAAATATCCAAAAATAAAGTCCTGTCAAAATTAAAGCAGAAATTATCAGTCCTGTTATTAACCACCATTTCCAACTTTTTTTAGGAGCTTGCGCAGTTTCAGTCTGAGTCGGATGAGGCATAGTTTGTTGGGGGGTAGTAGGTTGTTGTTGAGAGGGAGAAGGAGTCAAAGCCTGAGAAGCAGGGTTTATCTGTTGAGATTGAGAAGATTGAATAGGAGCTTGAGGAGGTTGTTGTGTTTGTTCCATATATTGTTCAATAAACTTGAATTTATAAAATTACCTTTTTTCAAAAACAATAAATTTCTCATAAGGAGTTTCAAACTCTTTTAAAATTTTAAAATCCTTTTTAATAAAATTCAAAATCCAATTTCTATTGGCTCTAAATTTTGTTTTTTTAATTAAACTTCTTGTTGCAAAACTCACAACAATTTTATTAACAAAAGGAGAAATTTCTAAAAGTAATTTTTTTGAAAAATCTCTTTCTATCATCTCGAGAGAATCAAGAGTTTTAAATAAAAAAACAATTCTTGGTTTTTTTGTTTTTTTTATTATCTTTAAAATTTCTTTAAGATTAAACAAGCTTTGATGATAAACTTTTCCAGAAATTTTTTCTTTTTCAAAATAATTATTAACTAATTTTACTAATTGCCCTACAGCTTCAACTCCAATATAATTCATCTCTTTTTCAAAATAATTATAGCTTAATCCATTTACTCCGCATCCTAAATCAATTACACTTCCTTTAAAATTTTTTAAGAGTTTTTTATAAATTTCAGAATAAAATTCTAATCTTTCTTTTGTTGAGATGTGTTTTCTTAAAAACCATTCTGCATTTTTAGTTTTTATTTTCAAAAGTTTTTTGCTTAAAAAAGCTGAAAAAATCTTTCTTAATAAATCTCTAGTTAATCTTATTTTTTCCTCGTCTGAAACATCTCTTTTTTCAAATTTTTTAAAAACTCTTTCAACATCCTGCTTAGGTAATTTAGAAAATTCTTTTTTTTTAACAATTTTCTCAAAAATTTCTTTTTTCATTTTTTACTTATGAAATTATTATCTTTAATATAAAATCTCAATTTAACTGGCAAATCTTTGCTCACTCCAATTCTAGAACTTTCAATAATTTCAAACTCTTCATTAGAATTTTCTAAAAAAAGCTCTTTTAATTCAAAGATACTTTCTCCATGAAAAGTCTTCTCAATTTTTAATGAATCAGTCAACAAACCCGGACCTGAAGTTCTTGCTTTAAAATTAAGAGGCTCAAGAGCTCTTATTAAAACTGCGCTTGCTTCACCTTCTTTGCCTGTAATAAAATTTAACATTTTATATTTATGAACATTATAAATAAGAATTTTTCCAGGAGATTCCCACATCATTTCACTAATTTTATTTTTTCCTTTGCATGCTCTTGATGCAGGGTCATCTTCTCCAAAATAGGCTTCAGTTTCCACAATCTTTGACTTTAAAACTTTCCCATCAATCCTTCTGCAAAGAATTTTTCCTAATAATTCTTTTGCTACTATGTCTGCTTTTCTTTTGAAAAAATTTTTTTTAAGCATTTGATTAAATTTTTAATGCTCCTTTAATTTATAACTTTATGCCAATTAATGCTCATCCAGGATATTTAGCTGCAGAAAAAGAATATCTCCAGGCGCAGACTCCTAAAGAGAAGATTATTAAATTAAAAAAAATGATTTCTCTTGCTCCAAGTCATAAAGGTGCAGAAAATCTCAGAAAACAATTAAAAACTCGTTTAAAAAAACTTCTAGATAAACAAACAAAAACAAAAAAATCAAAATCAGGATTGCCTGGAATTAAAAAAGAAGATATGCAAGCAGTAATAATTGGATTTTCAAATTCAGGAAAATCGTCTTTAATAAAAGAATTAACAAATGCAAAACCTTTAGTTAGCCCTATAAAATTTTCAACAACTTCGCCAGTAATCGGAATAATGAATTATCAAGGTGTGAATATTCAGTTAATTGAAAATCCTGCAATTGAATCAGAGTATTATAACAAAGGATTAACAAACACAGCAGACACTCTTATAATTCTTATCACAGAGATTAAAGAAATTCAGGAAATTCAGGAAAAAATAAAAAAAACAAATGCAAAAAAAATAATTGTTCTAAATCAATTCAAAGAAGAAGACAAAAGAAAAATATCCGCAACTCTTTCTTCAAAAAAATACAATTATGTTATTATTTCAATAAAAACAAAGCAAGGAATCCAGGAATTAAAAGAAAAAATTTTTCAAAGTTTTGATAAAATAAGAGTCTACACAAAAGAACCTGGAAAAGAACCTTCAAAAAAACCAATAATTCTTAATTTAGATTCAGATGTAAAAGATGTTGCAGAAAAAATTCTAAAGGGTTTTTCAGAAAAAATAAAAGAAACAAAAATATGGGGTCCAAGTTCAAAATTTCCTGGACAAAAAGTAGGATTAAAACATAAATTAAAAGATAAAGACATTATTGAATTTAAAACAAAATAAATTACTGATAAGCTTCTTTAGCTATTTTTTGCAATTTTGATTTTTTCTTTTGAATTTCTTTCAATAGATTAAAAATCTCTTTTGCAACAGCATTTTTTAAATCAAGAGGATGTAATTTTTTATTAATAAAATCCTTTTCAATATCTTCATAATTCTTATACTCTAAATCGCCTCCAAATTTTTCAGGCCTTTTCACAATAAATTTTTCCTTTTTATCTTTTTTAATCGTCATTATTACATATTTTAAAAAAGCCATAACCCCATTATCAGGATTTCCAGCAATCATCTCAGCATTTTTTATTTTATTTTGTATTTCTTTTTCACTATCTAATAAATCAACTTTGGATTTTTCATCACTAGCAGACATTTTTTTTCCAATTAATCCAGGAATAAGGGGGTTTAGAATTTCTATTCTTTGTTTATATCCTATTTTTGGAAGAAATTCTCTTGCTAAAACCATAATTTTTCTCTGGTCGGTTCCTCCTAACTGGCAATCAACTTTAAGATATTCCTCGTCTAAAACTTGCATCAAAGGATAAATTAATCCAGAAAGCTTTGCTTTTTCTCCTTCAATATTTTTAATAACCTCAGAAGCAGCTTTTGTAGAAGCCCTCACCGAAACTAAAGTGCTTAATTTTAACAAATCAAAAAAATAATCACTCTTTAATTGAAAATCTCTTCCTCTAACAAATTCTAAATTTTTAATGTCTGCTCCAATAGATTTAACCATCAGAGGAATAACTTCTGAATAATATTTATATCGCTTATCCAAAATATCCCAAGGAGTATTGTCTAATGATGCATGCAAGTCAGCTAAAAGAATCTTAACTTTAAATCCTGCATTTAATAAATCCGCAATTTTAAGCATTGGCAAAAAATATCCAACATGAGGTTTTCCAGTAGGAGCAGTCCCCCAATAAACTGTGAGTTTTTTATTTTCCTTAAGAAATTTTTTCAAATCTTCTTCTCCAATTATCTCTTGAACATTTCTTTTGATTAATTCAAATTTATCCATAGAATAAAAAAGATTTTTTAATTATTAAATGTTGCTAATCACATTTATTATCACAAGCAGAATCAAGATTAACAGGACTGCAGGAATTGTAACAAGAAGTATAACCAGAATCAAGGCACATCATGTCACAAACAAGATATAATTTTTTCTTAGAACAGCTTTCATAACATTTTTTAAAAGAAGAATCACAGCCAACTTTTTTTCCATTTGAACCCTCAAACCATTTATTTGCTTCACTGCAAGAATTAAGATAAGGGACTTCCATTCCTTGTAAGTACTCTTTATAATTTTCAGCAAATTTTTTTTCTGGTTTTTGAATAGGAACAACAGGACTCTCTTCTGTTTTATTTTCTGTAATATTTTTTTCTTCAATAGGAACAGAGCAATTCTGCAGTTTAGATAAATTTTGATTAGTAAATTCAAATTTGTCCATTACAAAAGCAGCAGAAGTTGTTTCAGGCTTTATAATTAAAATAGAATTATTTCCTTTTTTTAATTTAACATCAGCAATATAAATCCAAGAATATGGGCTTTTTCCACAAGTTAAATTTTTAGAAATGTGACTATATTTGTATTTTTTTCCATTTATAAAAAAATTAACATCTCTTGCTCCATTTTCATGAACTCCGTCATCTGCTAAAAAAGCATAAAGCTGGAATTTTCCAGAATATGAAGAATTAAAGATATAGGAGGCATTTACATTTTTATCACCAAGATATAATTCAGAACCCCTTCCACTTTTTCCAGAATAAGTATAATTTCCTTTTCCAGAGAGAACAGCATTTTCTCCTTCAATTAAAATAAAATAATCGTCAGGAATTTTTTCTTTAAAAAACAAATTTTTTATCCAAGAAAAAACATTTGAAAAAAATCCTTTAGAGTTTTTATTAGTTGCTTGCGCAGAAATAAAAGATATAAAAAGGATTGTGATTATCAAAAAACTAAAAATTTTTTTATTCATTATTATAATAAAAAAATAGAATTTAAAAAGATTATTAATTGTCTTTTTAACAAAATGTTAATTGAAATAATCCTTTTTCTTTTAGCAGGGATAATCATAGGCACTTTTACTGGATTAATCCCGGGAATCCATATAAATTTAATAGGAATTTTTTTAGTTACTCTTTCTACATCTCTTTTTTATTCAATAAATCCAATCTATTTAGTTGTATTTATCTCATCGATGGCAATTACTCATACTTTTTTAGACTTTATCCCTTCAATATTCTTAGGATGTCCCGACACCGACACAGAACTTTCAATTCTCCCAGGGCATGAATTATTAAAAAAAGGACTTGGATATGAAGCTGTAATTCTCACAGCATATGGGAGTTTAGCAGCAATATTTCTTTTGATTATAATAGCTTTCCCATCAATATTTTTAATTTCAAAAATCTATGAGACTATAAAAAATTTGATTCCTTATTTATTAATTTTTATTTCTATTCTTTTAATCTCTCTGGAAAAAAGAAAATTAAAAGCCCTTTTAGTTTTTTCACTTTCAGGTGTTTTAGGAATTTTGGTTTTAAACTCACAAATAAATCAACCTCTTCTTCCTCTATTAACAGGATTATTTGGAAGTTCAATGTTAATTTTAAGCATAAAAAATAAAACAAAAATTCCAGAGCAAACAATTAAAAAACCTTATTTAAATATTATAAAGCCTGTTTTAGGAGCAATGATTGCCTCGCCACTTTGCAGTTTTCTTCCAGGATTAGGAAGTGGACAAGCAGCAATAATTGGAAATTTAATCTCAAAAGAAAATAAAAGAGGATTTTTAGTTCTCCTTGGAGCAACAAACACTCTTGTAATGGGATTCTCATTTATTTCTCTTTATATAATTTCAAAAACCAGAACAGGAGCAGCCCTTGCAATTCAAAAAATTTTTGGAGCTCTTTCATGGAAAATTCTCTTATTAATCTTAGTAGTTGCTTTGATAAGCGGGATGATTTCTTTTTTTCTCACACTTTTTTTAGCAGAATTTTTCTCAAAAAAACTAAATGAATTTGATTACACTAAACTCTCAATAATAACTCTATTGATTTTATTTGCAATTGTTTTTTTAGTTTCAGGGATATTTGGAGTATTAATATTAATTATCTCAACTTTAACAGGAATTTATAGTATTTTTTTAAAAGTTAAAAGAACAAACATGATGGGCTGTCTATTAATCCCAACGATTTTTCTTTATTTTTGTATTCTCTAAAAGCTTTTTGGCATTCTTCTCTAGCCTTTTTTTCATCCTCTTTTTGTTTTTCTTTATCAACCTGGTATCTTTTAGCTTCATCAGAGATTAATCTTAAATAAAAAAGTTTTGTTCTATATGGAAGCTCTCTCTTTTCTTTTTCTGTAAAATATTTATCAAAAAGTTCTTGCTCTTCTCTTAAAGAGGAAAAATTCCCATATTCCCATAATTCTTGTCTATTTTTTCCACACCCTGCTACAAAAAAAAGTCCTAAAACAGATGCAGTTATTAATTTTTTAAGCATAAAAAATAAAGAAAATTAGAGTATATAAGAGTTACTACTCAAAAATTACATGTAACTCAATAAAACCTTGTTGGCGAGCAAGTGCAGAAACAAGAATCAAAACCACTTCTCAATTGATTCTTGTTTTTCCAACTCCTTTCCAAAAATAGAATCAATATATTCTTTTGTTAATTGCAAAGTCTGTTTAATATAAGGAGATAAATCATATTTTTTAGCAAGATTTAATGCCGGCTCTAAATATTTTTTAATCCCTCCTTCATTGATTGTAAATATTATTTTACCCCCGCAAGCAGGACAAACTCCTGACAAAGGAGGGCGTCTAAATTTCTCATTACAACTCACACATCTAAATCCTTGCATAGAAAATTTTCTTAAATTACCTCTCATATCTCTAATAAAATGTCTTTCAATAATAAGACGGGCAGTATCTGATGTATCCACAGCTCTTAATCTCTCAACCAACTCCATTTGATGCTGAACTTTTTCCTGCATAGTAGCTAAACGTTTATAAGAAGAACAAACAATGCCATTATTAAAATTCTTTGAACTATGTGTGAATCCAAAATTTCTAAAGGGGTCTTTTCCTTGCTTTAAAACATCACTGCAAAGCACAATCTCCTTCACATCTGAAGAATGTTTTCTTTGTTCAGCTTTTTCATATAATTCTAAAGGATATTCTTCATTTGAAACAAATTCAAAATCCAAAATTTGATCATCAACTTCACCTGCATCAATTTTAGCATTTAAAACTAAAGGAGCATCTTGAGTTCCGCCTCGATGACTTGGAAGAAATTTTCTAGAAAAATTTAATAAAACATCCCCCAATAACATAACTGCAGCTTCATCTCCGTCGCAATCCCTTCTAATTGCAGCATGCATATAAGGACTTGCCATTAAACCCTGAGTATTTGAAAAACCAACAATCCTGCAAATAACCCCTGCACAATTATGAGGAGCCATGCAAACTCCTAATTTTCCAACTAAATCCTCTCTTGTTTTAACATTATAAAAACTTTCTAATCCATAAAATCTCTCTAATTCCTCATCAACAAATTGAGAAATTTTAATAAAAACATCGTCGGCTCTCTCATCAGGAGTTTCTGGAGAACTTGGCAAAAGAATATCATGAGGCATTAATTCTATAATCTGTTCTTCATTAACCAAATCCTTTCCATAAATATCTTTATCATATCCTAATTCTTTTAGTTTTTCAATACTAACCCCAATCTCTACAGGCTTAAATGCAATCAAAGGAAGTTCAGTTGCATCAAACCTAATTGTTCCGTCTTTATTCACTTGCAAATCATATTTTGCTCTGAGCAATCCTTTTGCTAAATGTTCCATTTGCTTTTCTCCTGATGATAATCCCCTCACACCTTTTACCAATAAAGGAATTTCATTTTCTTCCATTTCTAATTTTTCCACAGCTTTATCAAAATAATGATTAATGTCTAAATCCATTCTGCAATAAGGTGTTCCTTCTCTTTCAGACGATGGACAATACTTTGTTGTTTTTTTCTCTTGTGTGTCATAAAAATAAAACAATTTTTTTGTTTCTTTTCCACAATTTTCACAAACTTTATAGATTGTTTCTTTTCCACAATTTTCACATTTATAAATTGGAAATTCTGCTCTTACTTTTCCAACTTCACAAGCAGTTTGCAAACTTCTCATTCTTCCTCCTTCACTTCCAATAGGAAATAAAACATTTGGACTTCCTTGCAATTTTCTAAGTTTTGCTTTTTCAGGCCTTCCCATTCTCGTTCCAATAAAATCTCCTGCTTTGTCTTTAATTTTAAATTGAGAAACATCATTAATAATTCTCAAGATATCTTTTTCAAAATCAAATTTGTTTAACTCAACAAAATTATTTAAAGTAGTATCAGAATCTAAAATTTTTAAATCAACACCTAAATTCGCAAGCAAAGCTTTGCTGTTTATTTCGTCTAAAACAACATTTTCAGTAGTCACCATATGCTCTGCCCCTAAAATTTCCAAGGCTCTCTTTCCTAATTCAAATTTTTCCTGTTCTGTTTTATTAAAAGGAAAAATTATTTTTCTTTCTCGTATAAATGAATTTTTAAGCCAGTTAAGAAAAATAACAAATTCTTCTTTTGAAATTTCAGTCCAATAAAAAATATAATCAGGATGCAGAGGAATATTAAATTTTTTACTTAAAAAAAGAGCTTTATCAATAGAAACTTCAAAAGCATTTATTTTTTTTTCATCATCAGGAGATTTTTTTCTTAAATCTAATTTCCACCATTCTTGAACATAACCAGGTTTAACTAATTCAAAATTTCTATTAGCTACATCACTAAAAGGGAATAAAATATCTCCCAAATAAAGAATCTCTTCAACATCAGAATAAAGCTCTTTTGCTTGTTCTTTTGTTTTTATTTTGACTACATTTCCATTAATTAATTTTACAATTGGTCCTTCTATCATATCACAACTTGTAATTGCACACCCTTTTGTTGGTTTTTCAATTTTCAATTGAGTTCCTATTGCAATAAAATTATCAGTAATTGCCATAGTTGCAGGATTAAGAGATGCAGCAGAAAAGCCATTTACTCTATTTCTTCCATATCTAAATCTAAAACCTCCTGATCTTGAAGGATGCCCAAAAACAGGTCTCCCAGCAACCAAATCCTTAATATAAACAGGAGGTCCTGATGCTCCTTTAACCCCTTTATTTCTTGCCTCATGTAATTCTGCATATTCTTTAAGCCAATCAAAACCACTAGATTTAATGCCATGGGATTTTGCCTTGTTTAAAAGTCTTAATCCTTTTGCAGCTTTTTGAGCTAAACCTTCTGCCAAAACCAAGCAAACTCCACTTCTTAAAAAATTAGTATTAACTCTTTCTAAATTTTTATAATTAGAAACTTCTAATTTTTCAGAAGGATCTCCGGCAACTTGAATTGGGAGATTTTTTGCAATAAAAAGCATTTCTTCTTCTGTTGGAAAATATTGTAAATTTGTAATTCTCTCATGAAAATCTGTTATTTCAGCCACAACTCTCTTAATTTCATCTTCAGTTGCATCATACTTTGCATAACCAAATAACTCCCTTAAATAATCAATCAAAATTAAAACAAGACAACTCGCAGTTGTCCCAGCACTTCTTATAGGACCAGAAAAATTTGCAATAAAATACTCTTTTCCATCTCTTGTCTTTCCTAATTCTAATCCAGTAAATCCTTCAATAGGAGAAGAGACAACAGCAAGAGTAATATATGCAAATCCAACTCTTATGCCTGCATCAATCGCTTCAATTAAACTAGAAAATTTACAAAATTTTTGTTTTGCAACTTCCTCTGCAATTTTAAAAACAACAGTTGGATCTAATTTTCCGTATTGTTTTTCTAATTCTATTATTCTTTGAGAAATCCCACTATCCTTCATCTGAGGATATAGAGTGCTTATAAGTCCGACTACTTTTTCAGCCATAGTCATTGCTAAAGGAATTTCAACATGATCAACAGGATCTAATTTAGTTTTTTTTGCTTTTTCTGCTAAACTATAAATTTTATCAACTTCTTTTCTAAGATTTTTAAAATATTCTTGAGTGTTCATTTTTCAAAATCCAAAATTTTAATTTCCCTTGTTTTTAAATTAAACATAGGAACTTTACAATGGTCAGGGGTATTTCCAAATTTCTCTTGATAAGGAGTCATAGCTTCCCAACAAGATGTAGAAATTAAAAGTATATTATTTTGATAAGTAACTCCACTTTTATGAGTGTGTGCAGCAACAAAAATGTCTGGAATCTTTTTAATTAATAAAGCATCATCCTCATAAGGAAAATATTGAGAAGAAGAATGTGTTGGTGCAAGATGCCTGTTTTTTAATAAATATTTCATTATATCTTCTGGAGAATTCATAGCTCTTTTTAACATTAATTTTGTGATATTATTTGCATAATAAGGAAAAGAAAAACCATGATACATAAGAACATTAAATCCTGAAAAATCTTTATTTATCCCAATATTTACTCTTGCTGGATTTTCAACAAGAATTAAATTCTTTAAATTATACAGTGGCCAAGCATATTTTTCATCAAAAACCGGCTGAGGCTCCATTAATCTAACCCCATCATGATTTCCTGGACAAATAATAATTTTAATATCTCTTCTAATTTTTCCAAGTAAAGAAGCAAGCCCTGCAAATTGTTCCTCTAAATCTTTAATTTCCAAGTCATTTTCCTGCCCAGGATAATTTCCAACCCCTGTCACAAGATCTCCAACAATAAATAAATATTTTATTTTTTGAACTTCAGGAGTATAAGGAACTTTTCCATTAAGATAATCAATAAATTTCAAAAAACTCTCTTTTAAAAAAAGTTTGCTTCCAAAATGCAAATCTCCTATAAACAATGCATATTCTTCTTTATTGCTTTTTTTTCTTTCTGGCAAAACAGCGTCTGGAAAAACAATTTGATTTGCAAAAAGAATCTCTTTGTTTCCATTTCCTTTTATTCCAATAACAGAATCTAAAGCCACTTCTTCTGCCTTTTCATAAAGTTCTTTTTTATTTTGATTAATTAAAACTTTAATTTTTCCTGTTAAATCTTCAATCTCAAAAATAATATTCTTATTTTTTGTCACTCTTTTATTTAAAACAAGCCCAATAATTGAAATAGCTTGCTTATTTCCTGAAATTTTATTTATTGAAACCAGATTTGTTAATTCAGAATGCTCTTGCAAAATTCCTTTCATAAAATTTAATCTTGCTCTAAAGTATTTAACAAAATCTCCAACTTCTAATTTTTTTCCAATTGGAGGGCTTTTTGAAATTACTTTTATATCTTCAAACTCTTTTTCATCTTGAACTTCTTTTTTTATAATATTTTTTGAAATTTCAATGCTCAATCCAAGTTTAATTTTAAAATTTTCTAAACTTTTTTGATTCGCTTCTGGTAAATCAAAAAAAATTTTTTTCACTTCTTCTTTATTTCCTAATATTATGTTTTTAGTGAGAACTTTTTGATTTGTTTGTTTAAATTTATTAATTATTAACTTAACAGACTCAATATCATTTATCTCACTAAAAAGATTAAGAACTTCTTTATCAACTAAAAGCCCATTTTTTAAACAAAATTTTAAAATTTCTGATGAATCCATTTTAATTTAAAATTTCTTCGATAATTTTTTTTGCTTTTGAAACTATATCAGAACCAATTGCTAATTTTATTTCTCTCATTCTTCCTCCTCGTCCTTTTGAAATAACCCTAACATTGATAATTCCCAACATATCAAATTCTTGAATAATATCTCCAACTCTTCTTTGAGTTAAAACCTCGTTTTTATTTCTTAAACTAAGATTTTTATAAAAATTATAAACATCTCCAGTAAAAAAAGCTTCTTCTCCCTTTTCTTCTGAAAGTTGAATTATAGAATATAATACAAATTGAAATTGTCTTGGTTCAGTTTGAATTACCTCTAAAATTTTATCTTTTTCAATTTTTTCATTTGCTTCATCAATATGTTTTTGAAGTATTTTTTTATATTTATTTCTCTCAGAAAGTTCCCCAGCAACTCTAAGCAAATCCAATGCTCTTCTTGCATCACCATGTTCTCTTGCTGCAAATGCTGCACATTTTGCTATAACCCCTTCATCAATTACTCCTTCTTTAAAGGCCTTCACTGCTCTTTTTTTTAAAATATCTTGTAGTTGCAATGCATTATAAGGTGGAAAAACAATTTCTTCTTCTGAAAGAGAACTTCTAACTCTTGGATCAATTTCATCTAAAAAATTTAAATTATTGCTTATTCCAACAATACAAATTTGAGTTTTTGATAATTCTGAATTGAGTCTTGTAAGATTATATAAAAAATCACTCGATTTTTTAATTGTTTGATCAATTTCATCTAAAATTAAAACAATTAATTGTTTTTCAGAATCAATTAAATTGACAAATTTATTATAAACAGAACTAGTAGGAAGTCCTGTTGCAGGAACACTTCCTCCAAATTTTTTTATTAACTCAGCCAAAATCCTATATTCAGTATCTGCCATTTTTCTTAGCTTGCAATTAAGATATTCTATTTTCAATTTAACATTCTCTTTTTTTTCTACTCTTTTTAAAAGCTCATCTTTAACATAATTTACTGAAAGAGTTTTTCCTGTCCCAGTCTTTCCATATAAAAAAAGATTGCTTGTTTTTTCTCCTCTTAATACAGGAGCAAGAATAGAAGCTATTTGTGTTATTTGTGTATCTCTATGAAGAATCTCCTTGGGCTTATAAGAATTCTGAAGAATAGATTTCTCTTTAAAAATATTATTTTCATCAAACGAATCAAAAATATTATCTAATTCAACTGCCATTTTATCTTTTTTTAATCAAATTTATTTTTTATTTAAATTTTTATATGCTTTAAAACTCTTTTCTCTCCTACACGTTAGTTTCTTATGGAAAAATAAATAAATTCAGATTATTGTAACGAGAAAAAATTTTAAGATTATATAAATAGTTATAACTACTAAATAAGAGATACACCCTTATTTCTTATGGAAATTAATTTAATATACTTTTTATACTAATCTTTAATGCACTTTTATACAATCTTTTACATTGATATTTAATGCATTTTTATATAATTCTTTATACTATCTTTAATAAAATTTATATTAATACTTTAATTTTAATTTGTACTTGTAATTATATAACCAATAAAAAAATAAATTTAATTATTCTAATTATAATATAATTCCAATTAAACTCATAAAAATAAACATATAATATATAATATATATAATATAATATATAAATAATAATAAATAAAATAAAAATTAAAAAAATTAAAAATTTCTTTTTAAATGTTTCTAAACGAAATCAAGGGGTCAGAGAGATTCATTCTATTTTGTTATTCTTCTAAATACAGGTTTATTTACAGATAAATTTATAAATAATCTTCTTTTGAATTTATTATGCAGAATGAAAAAAATCCTTTTAGTGCAATATTAGGCAAAATGATTGTTACAAAAGAAGGTAAAAGATTAGGATTTGTAAAAGATATTCTTTTTGAAACAAGATCAGGAGAATTAATTAATATTGTGTTAAAAGACCCGACATTATATACTAAAAATCTTAATCTTGAAAAAAGTCCTGAAAATGAACTTTTGATTCCTTATTCTGCTATTATAGCAATGGGAGATTTTATTATAGTATCAGAAGAAGATTTAATTTAGATTTTTTAATAATAATTAATCATATAAATCTTTAAAAATAATCCTTAATAATTATTAAAATGAAACTAATTAATTTTAATTTTAAAAAAATAAGTGTAGAAAAAATTGCAAATTCTTACAAGGATTTAAATTTGAGTACAAAAATAAATATATCTGAGATTCTTCCTATTGAATCTAAATTTTTTAAAGGAGATGAGGATTTGGTTAAAGTTAAATTTTCTTATATTATAGATTATTCTCCTAATATAGCAAAAGTTGAATTAAATGGAGAACTTGTTCTTGCTATTGAAAAAACACTTTCAAAGGGCATTATTGAAGCTTGGAAAGAGAAAAAAATAACAGATGATTTTAGATTAACACTATTTAATTTAATTTTAAGAAAATCAACCGTCAAAGCACTTGAACTTGAAGAAGAAATGAATCTTCCTCTTCATATACCTCCTCCAGCTCTTAAAAAACCAGAAAAAAAAGAAAAAGAATAATTCTTTTTTATACTTCTACCCTAAAATATATAAAAACTTAGTTTTTTTAATAATTATGAAAATATCAAAAGAAAAAAAAGAAAAAATATCTGAACAAATTCTTTTATATCTTTTCTCTATTATGCCTAAATCATCCTTTACAACACATATAGCAAGAGAAATAGCAAGAGATGAGGAGTTTGTTAAGGATTTATTATTTGATTTAAAGAAAAAAAAATTAATAATAGAAATAAAGAAAAATTCAAAAGGAATTGATTATAAAAGAAGAAGCAGATGGATGTTAAGTAATAAAGCTTACGAAGTATATAAAAGAAATCAATAATATTAATATAATTTAAATTTATAAAAAAATAATGGATTTAATAAAACAATCATTTGCAAAAGTAAAGCAAGATATTGATTTTTTAAAAAAAGAGTTTTTTTCTTTAAAACAAGGTGTTATTGAAACGCGTGAGCAGATGATTGAAATTTGTGAAATTCTTCAAAAAATAACATTAAAAAACAAAGAAATAGAGAAAAAATTAAAACAAAGTTCTTCGACACATAATCCTCAAAATATAACAAATTCGACACATATTTCGACAGATAACTTCCTTTTTAAGCCTTTAAAACACCAAATTTTGCCTATTTCCACAGGAAATCAAGGGGTTTCGACAGACAGACAGACAGACAGACAGACAGACAGACAGACACACAATCAGACACAAAATCATCAAAAAATTCAAAAAAATTCTGTTGATAATGTCTCTGAAATTCTTAACTCTTTAGACAGTATAAAAAAAGAAGTGCGCCTTAAATTTAAGAGCTTAACAGAACAAGAAATGCTTATTTTTTCTGCAATATATCAATTAGATGAAGAAAAAGGATACTCTGATTATAAAATGCTTTCTAAAAAACTTAATTTAACAGAGAGCTCTATTAGGGATTATGTAAGAAGATTAATTAAAAAAGGAATCTCTGTCGAGAAGAATAGAATAAATAATAAGACAATACAACTAAAAATCTCTGAAAATCTTAAAAAAATAGCAAGTTTGCCTACAATAATGCAGTTAAGAGACTTATAGTTCTTAGTTAAACGGCTAAACGAATAACTATTTATCTCACTTTTTCTTTTATTATTCTCTTTCAATACTTTTATTTTTTGCTTTATTTTTCTATTTTTTTATAAAACTTAAATAAAATACTCACTTTTCTTATTTTTTTATTAAGATTCTTGTTTTTTTCTTGTTTTTTTATTAGTTTTAACTCTCACTTTTTGCTTTTTTAGTAGTTTTTCCTTTATATTTTCAGGAATAAACACTCTTTTTTTACCATTTTTCTCTATACTCTCACATATTAAACCTTCACTTTTTTGTTTTATTCTATTTAATTGCCCTCTTATAGTTGATCTCTCTTTTCCTAACATTGCAGCTAAATCATCATAACTTAATTTCATTTCTGTATTTAACAAAATCCACAAGATTGCTCTTTCTGTTACTGAAAATTGGTCTAAATTTGGTGTTTGAACAGCTGTTTGCACAGCTGTTTGCACAGCATAAACAGGTGTTTGTTTGTTAAACAGCTGTTTAGGTGTTTTAAACAGCCTGTTTGTTTTTGACTCAGTCACAAAAGAAAGAACATTTTTTAATCCTTCGATTTCTTCTTTCATCGACGATAAAACCTCTTTTACTTCCTCAAGGTCTCTTTTTTGCAATTCTTTCTCAGAATTAAGGTGTTTTATCCATCCACTTACAGAACCAATGTCTTTTTTAACATCTTCAAAACCCTTTTTTGTAGCTTCTTTTAACTCTTCTACCTCTTTTTTTCTTCCAAAAAACCACCTCAAGATCATAGTATATACTAGAAAATATACTTTAAAAAGCTTTTGTCGTCGAAAAAAAACTCTTTAAACTCTCGTCGGCAAATTAAAAATCTCTTTAAAATTTTTTCAAAAAAATTAAAAAAAATTTAATAAAAAACCCAAAAAACAGCCTGTTTTTTTGAAAAAAGTTGGGTAAACAGGCTGTTTAAACAGCCTTAAACACCCTTAAACACCTAAGTCAAATATTAAACACCTGTTTAAAATATGCAAATCACTATAAAATTCCTCGACGATAAAATTGATAAACAGCCTGTTTAAAATATTTCCAACACACTTCGACACATAAAGTTTCATAACTAAGCTAACCTAAGTGCATAAAACCTGCAAAGAACTTAAATTAGTACAAAAAATTAACCTTGAAATTCTTCAAATAAACTTTTTCCATAAACTAATCTGTTAAAAGCTTCTGCTTTTAATCTTGCATTTTCTAATGCATCATAAGGCTTTTTTCTTTTTTTTAATCCAACCCTTTCCAAAATATCATCAAAGTTTAAATCAAAAAGCCCATTTATCTCAGGAATTTTTTCTCCTTGATTTTTTAAGATTCCTATCGCAATAGAAAATAAATCAACAGCCCTATATCCAAAATCCCATTCAAGCCCATACCTCTCCATAGATCTTTTTAAAAACTTTATATCTAAATGAGTATTATGTCCTGCAAGAACAATGTTTTTTAATCCTTTACTCCAGTCTCTAAACTCTTTTAAAGCTCTTTCTAGGCTTTCTCTCGAAGGATTATAAATTTCATACTCCTCAATCCCATATTCTCTCAAAACTTTTTTATGGACTAATATATCTCTTTCAACTCTTACATTTGCATGAAATTCTTTTTTTTCACAACTATCTGCTCCTGCAATTTCAACTATTCCATGGATATTAGGATTATATCCTGTTTTTATTAAATCTAAAAATATCATATTATAAATTATGTTTTTGAATATAAATAAATATCTATATTGAGGTGTAATAACTAAGCTAACCTAAGTGCATAACATTCACAAAATTTCAAATTAATACAAAAATTATCAAAAAAATCAAATTTTTAAGAAAAAATGCCCTTATAATTTTAATTTTATAGTAAAATTTATATACTTAGGGCACCCTAA